>JAHEZB010000020.1:8337-11570 GCA_023251285.1 Chitinophagaceae bacterium
TTATTAATAATGACTGGCCTTCTCATCATTATGTTTGTGCCGGTTTTCAGCAGTTATAAAGTTGATCTTACCCATGCATCTGATGCGGAAAGAATCGCCATGGAAACATACCGGGTGAAATGGTTGTTTGGCGCGCTGGCCGTGGTTGTGCTCACACTCATCATATCCAATTTACGGGCAAAAAGAAATGCTGAAGGATGGGGCGCAATGAAATATCCGCAATTGGTTTTGGGCATGCTGGCATTGTTTCTTTATGTAGGAACAGAAGTGACGATTGTAAGTAATATCAGTGATCTTTTGAGCAAACCTGAATTCGGAAGCATTCCTTCATCACAGGCAGCACTTTATATTTCGATGTATTGGGGCAGTTTGATGATCGGCCGGTGGGTAGGTTCTATTTCAGCTTTTGAGCTTAAGGAATCGACAAAAAAAATACTCACATTTGTTGTTCCGATGATTGCCTTTGCGATCGTATTGCTTGTAAATTCTCTTTCGGGCTATGATGTAAATATTCTTTACTATTATATTATTTGCGTGTTGATACAGGTCGGCGCTTTTTATGTAAGTAAAGACAAGCCTGCACGCATGCTCATGATCTTTGGTTTGCTTGGTGTAATAGCCATGGCTATTGGCCTCGCATCGACAGGAAAGATTGCCATCTATGCATTCATCAGCGGTGGATTATTCTGTTCCATTATGTGGCCCGCTATCTTTACATTATCCATTGCCGGTTTGGGAAAATATACCACACAGGGTTCTGCTTTTTTAATCATGATGATTTTAGGTGGTGGTGTCATCCCGCCGATACAAGGTAAACTAGCCGATTTCCTCGAATCAAGAAGTACCATAGTCGGATCAGGAATCCACCAATCCTATTGGATTCCATTGATCTGTTATGCCTACATTACTTTCTTTGCATTTTTTGTAAAAGGGGTTTTGAAAAGACAGGGAATTGATTTTGAGAATCCTGCAGAAGTGGAAGATGTTGTGGAACCAACTTCACCGGAAGGTGGCTTTGATGTGCCCGGAAATTAGAGAATCGAAACCAGGAATCGAAGATATTTGTTGGTTTGTTGCAACCAGTTCGTGGAAACAGGAACTGGCTTTTTTATGGACTGTTTTTATCCCTGGTGATCATTTGAAAATCTTTCAAAACAGGTTCATATTCTGTAAATCGATGTTCGCGGATTGGTTTTACAAAAGGTTCTGTTTTAAAATACAAAAGCAAACAAGGGCGGATCTTGTTGTATTCTTCAACAAACTCATAATTGATCAATTCACCGTTTTTTATCCTTTGCCTGATCTTATTGTGATAGGGATACATTTTTTATTTTACTTCGATTCAAGTAAGAAAATATTTTGACTCCTTGAAAACATTATCATCCTTTCAGAATAATGAAATCATGAGGCTCATTTTAAATTCTTAATTTTTCCGCCTTTTTTTCCAGATTCTTTTTTTTCCAGGCGAAGATGCGTTACTCCATAGGTTTCTATTTCTTTTATATAAAGTTTTTGCATTGCCTGGATTTCATTTAAAAGTTTCGGATTATTAACAACTATGAGTGCATCCATTTTACCATACTTCTCCCGGAAATCACGATCAGCGAGATCATAAGCCACAGAATCAGTAAATATTTCAGCATCATAATTTTCAACCAAAACGTCACATTCTTCGGCTAACTCATTGTTTAATCTAAACTCATTCTCTGTAAATCCTCCGGGGTAGAATGCTCCTGTTTCAGGGGCCAGATGAAAGCCGGCCTTACAAATGCGGCCATCAATTTCGTGAAGCATTTCTTTATTCTCATAGTCATTTTGAATCAGAATATTAGTTGCGAGATAAATGGCTTTTGCCACTTCTATTAATTCTTCGGCAGAAAATGTGATGGTAATTTCGTCCATGATTTAATTTTTATTGTAGGATTATTTTACTTTCCAGGGCTGCTATCTTCTGTTGATCGAAGGCTGCAGGAATTACAAAAACGACCTATTTCTTGTTTGCTGCTGAGTACAACTCACCGTTCATAATTCACCACTCACAATTCACTACTTGCAACTCACACCCATCATCTCTTTTCTATCGACCCGGTTTTTTTATTTTTTACAATATACTTTTTTTCACCTCCTGGAAGTATTTCTTCTTTTATCAGGTAATGATCGTCATCGTAATTAGTCAGAAGCTTTTCTTTTTTTGTTTCAGCAAGACCGCGCCAGTCTTTAATTTCAACCGGTTCCCATTTTTTTGATTTCGCCGAAAGAAATGCGGCATCCAAAACAGCGTTGACAATATAGCCGTCATAAAAGTTTTCTTTTGGCTGTTTGTTCGCTTCGATTGAATCAAACATGTCCGTAAACATGTGATTGTACCCTAGCTCGTTTACTTCGTCTCCTACCGGGAAAAGCCAGCCTGTATTACTTTCGGCTTTTTCGGCAATATAATCTCCTCCTTTGCCGGTTGTAAACATTTCAAAGCCCGTGCGTAAAAAATTATTCATCCAGATGGTGCCTTCCGTTCCCATTACTTCATCACGCAGATCCATTCCTCCGCGAAATGACCAACTCACTTCAAACTGGCCAACAGCGCCGTTTTCATATTTTACCAGCCCAACCGCATTATCTTCGGCATCAATCGGATGATAGCGTGTATCGGCCCAGCACATCACCTCTA
Organism: Chitinophagaceae bacterium; assembly: GCA_023251285.1. Classification (GTDB taxonomy): domain Bacteria; phylum Bacteroidota; class Bacteroidia; order Chitinophagales; family Chitinophagaceae; genus Ginsengibacter. The sequence goes on from JAHEZB010000020.1 coordinate 11,006, forward strand.
CCGGCCTGATGTTTTTGCCGATATAACTGCGACACAGTTCCACACAATGGCAACCCAAATCAATGATCGCTCCTCCGCCGGATTTTTCTTTATCCCAAAACCATTCGCTATGCGGGCCCGGATGTGTTTCCCTGCTCTTAGCCCAAACCACTTCGCCAAGCGCCCCATTCCCGATCATTTTAACAGCCTTCAGCGATTTCGGCGAATAGACCAAATCTTCCAGGTATCCGCCGGTAACTCCTGCTTTTTCCACCGCCTGCAACATGTCAAAAGCTTCTTTTGCATTGCGTCCAAGCGGCTTGGTACACAATACATGTTTTCCTGCTTTAGCACTCGCCAGCACGGCATCCAGGTGCATATCATTTGATAAACCAATGACCACTGCGTCCACATCGGCACGGGATACACATTCTTTCAGATTGTCTGTATAATGCGGCACTTTATAATCATCAGCAAATTTTTTTGCGTTGGAAAGCGTACGACTATAAACAGTTGTGATCTCATCCTTTCTGCGTTGACCTATTAATGCGTCTGCATAAAAACGGGAAATAAATCCGGAACCGAG
>JAHEZB010000497.1 GCA_023251285.1 Chitinophagaceae bacterium
TTCACATTTATTACAAGTAATTTTTTATTTGCACAACAAAGTAATTTAGAAATAAAAGGAACGGGCAATGATTTATATATTGAACACGCTGTGGCCCCAAAAGAAAGTTTTTACAGCATTGGTAGAATGTACAATGTGAATCCAAAAGAACTTGCTTCCTTTAATCATTTGAAATTAACCAGCGGCTTAAATATTGGCGAGAATATAAAAGTCCCTTTAGATAAAAATAATTTTCTTCAGGAAGGAAAAGCAACAAACAGCCAGGCATTAATTCCGGTTTATCATACTGTCAATTCTGGTGAAACGCTTTACAGGCTTGGAGTGAATTACAACAAAGTGTCACTCGCTTCTTTGAAAAAATGGAACCATCTCCAATCAGACGCTGTAAGTGTAGGCGCTCCAATGATTGTAGGTTATTTGAAAGTGGACAAAGCTCAATCGCCACTGGCAAGCGCTAAATCAGATATTTCCAATGAAGTGGCAACCGCGCCTCAGCAGCAGCAAAAACCTGCGCAGAAAACACCTGAAGCAACTGTAACAACAGCACCAAATCCACGCGATCCGGATCCCGTAAAAAGTGAAAAAAATGAAACGACTGTTTCAACACCTGAGGAAGCTAAACCGAATGGATCGACAGCAAATATTCAAAGCAATATTAATTTTTCAGGTGGTTATTTTAAAAATTTATTTGTACAGCAATCTGCCGGAAAAACTTCCACAGCTGATGCAGGAAGCGCTGGCATATTCAAATCTACCAGCGGTTGGCAGGATGGAAAATATTATTGTTTTCATAACCAGGCTGCGCCGGGAACGGTTTTAAAAGTAACTAATAACGCGACAGGAAAAAGTGTTTATGCTAAAGTACTCGATGCCATACCGGACATCAAACAAAATGCGGGGCTGGTGTTAATTATCAGCAACGCAGCTGCCGAAGAACTTGGAGTTACAGACAATAAATTTAATTGTCTGATCACTTATGCTAAATAAAGTGCGCCGGATCAACGCTTGCTTTACGAAGGAAACATTCTTATTTTTTCTCACAAAAAAAATAGTAAAAAGCGATTCCTAATTATTTCTTATATCTCGTTCCAATATTTCATTTTTCATTAAAAGATCGATAATTTTACTAAAAAATTAAACCATGGATTTAACCAATCGAAATTCTAACATTTCTAACATTTCTTATGTTCCTACGGGTGAGGCAAGCCGCAGCCGTTCTTTCATTGCCAATGTTTTTTTACTGATGTTCCTGGCACTTGGCGTATCAGCTTTGTTTGCATGGCAGTTTTCAGTAAACGAACAATTAATGGCATATCTGGTTTCTCCAACGGGATTAACCGGATTGGGCAAAATAACTTTGTTTGCTCCACTCGGCTTTGTGCTCATTATGTCGTTTGCATATCAGCGGCTTTCTTCAACGGCTTTAATGCTGTTGTTTATGGCTTATGCAACGATCAATGGAATCAGTTTCAGTTTTATTTTAATGGCATTCACTCCGGGATCAGTTTTAGGATGTTTCCTTTCTGCATCTGCTATGTTTGGCGTGATGGCAGTGATGGGATATACAACCAACCAGGATCTTACTAAATTTGGACGCATCCTCATGATGGGTGTAATCGGCGTTTTAATAGCAATGGTAATCAATTACTTTTTGCACAGCAGCCAGCTCGATTATATCATCAGCATAATTGGGGTAATGGTATTTACCGCATTGACTGCTTATGATGTTCAAAAATTAAAAAGAATCGGTGAAGGTGTGGAATACCAGGGAGGAGTGGCCGGAAACGATGTAAAGAAAATGTCTATTCTAGGCGCTCTCACTTTGTACCTCGACTTTATTAATATTTTCCTTTTCTTACTTCGCATGTTTGGAAACAGAAGGGGATAATTAGTTAACTCTGTTTAAAATAAAAAAGCGGTTTTTTTTAACCGCTTTTTTATTTATATAAAAAAAACTTCAGCATTATCAGCGAAGCAATGAATATCACGATTTCCTGTTTACTTTTTATGATCTAATTCTTTCCAGTCCTTTTCATTCATCTGGATGCCGTAATGTTTTGCGGCTTTTTTGATGTTTTCAAATGCGACTTTTCTTTCGTCATCTGATACATCTTTTACCTGGTCGAACCGCGCCATTGCATCTCTCACATGTGATGCGTCTGTTAATGGTTCTTTTCGTTCTTTAGGAAATGCATACACACTATCCGGAAGTTTATTCCTATCAGCGGAATCTAATTTGCCATGCTCAGTATGCGGTTCCCATGTTGCTTTTGTTGACATTTTTATTGCTATTTAAATGAATGGATATTTATCTGTAAACAGATTTCATGCCAGCAAAATTCTTGTTTAAACGGAATGGTTACATGAAAAGTGGTTTGCAATTTTTTCGAAAAAAAGAAATAAAAATATGCGCTATTTCTTCTCTTACTGTCGCATGAATCAAGGTTGTCCGCTTCCTCCTGCTGATCCATAAACCTCGTTTTTTTTCTGAGAAGCAGTTGCATCTAGTCCGTCACTGACTTTGCCAACACTGGTTTTAGTTGTTTCATTCATAAAAAAAATGCTCCTTACATTTGATTTATATAAAATACAGATGCATGGAGTTAAACAAATTATATGCCTTTTGAAAATAAGTATCCGCTGATCTGTTTTTAAATTACAAATGTTTTCGTTGATTTTTTTTGATGTATTTTCTCTACAAAATAACGCGACAAAGAATAGAACTTTTGATTACCTCCGAAACCATTTTGGACTATTTTGAAAAATAATCTGAACGAAAATTTATAAAAAAATAAAGATTATGGAAAAGACAAGTTTCAAAAATGTTGCAGAATATATTTCAGGTTTTCCTGAAAATGTAAGCGCTCTTTTAGAAGAGATGCGCACGACAATTAAAAAAGCTGCACCGAAAGCCGAAGAGTTGATCAGCTATCAAATGCCGGCTTATAAATATTTTGGAATACTCGTGTATTTTGCCGGATATAAAAATCACATTGGATTTTATCCAACTGCTTCCGGAATTGAAGCATTCAAAAATGAACTTTCAAAATATAAAGGAGCAAAAGGTTCGGTTCAATTTCCACTGGACAAGCCGCTTCCGCTTGCTTTAATAAGCAAAATTGTAAAATTTAAACTACAGGAAAAT
>JAHEZB010000498.1 GCA_023251285.1 Chitinophagaceae bacterium
GATGGCTTTGCTGGTTTCTTCCAACAGATCTTCTGCTCTGCCATCAAAGAAAATGATATTATCCTTCTGAATCTTCAGCGGCTTCAGCAAGTCATTATCCAAATGAAACCTGCAGCTTCCTTCATCGCTTCCATTCATTCCAACCCATTCATCAAGGCCGATAAAATGCCAGCCGGAAATATCGGTTTTGTTCTTTAAAATGCTATCGACCATTTCTTTATAAAGGCCTTTCGGTGAGTCTCCAGTTGCAGGACACAAAAGCGGTTCTGCAATCGGTTTCAAAATCTCCATCACTTCATCGGCCGCTTTTGCAGACATGGAAGCATAATCCTTTTCTATAATAATCCTCATTATTTACTTTTTGATGATGCTTTGAATTAATTACAATTCCAATTTCCCCCAACCTTCCCGATACTCTCTTTTTACAAATTGGTTGGCCGGTTCAAAATTAGTTATCCGCATATTCGCACCATCCCATTTATAAGAAATATAGCGGCCAGGAGTTGAAATATCCTCTACTTCACCATAAACCGGATCGAGCCTTTTTGTTTTGACACGAATTCCAAAGCTTCTTAATAAAAGGTTTCCCATCAATACGGTTTCTGTAAGCGGCCCGGCATAGTCTTCAATAGGAGAATCCACATAAGCTTTTTCGTGGCCTGGCATTGGAAGTGCAGCATTTCCCTTATAATCGTTATGATACCCGGCAATAGCAGCATCCACCCATTGCCACCAGTGGCCATTTCCTGATCCTTCAACACGTGGGTATTTCTTCGCTACATCTATGTTATTATTTAATGAAAGTGGCAGCAATCTTGGATCACGTCCTCCCCAACCACAGGATATTTTCCCGTTCTTCCCAATGAACAAACTTCCTCCTTCATAATCACCCAACTTAGGAACGCCAGCTAATGCATCATTTAGGTTTACATCCGGATCCAGCTCATCCGGACGTTCAGGTAACATACCGCCATCCATCCAATAAAGTTTCAGATCTCTTCCATCCTTTCGTTTGAATGTGTATCGAAGCTTGCTGGAAGCAGGAATACTCATAGGGTCATCAGCCTCCTTAAATACTCCGGTAAAAGCCGTACTGGCGTCACACGTTACCTCAGTGGGATAACCAAGCCCTAACAATTTAAAGGCCGGCCCGATAATATGGCAACCCATGTCACCAAGAGCCCCGGTTCCAAATCGCCACCATCCGCGCCAATTAAAGGGAACAAGGTTTCCAACGTAATCAGTTTGCGGGGCCGTGCCCAACCAAAGGTCCCAATTCAATTCTGTTGGAACAGGTGGCCTATCTGCTGGCCAGGGAATACCTTGTGGCCATACCGGGCGGTTAGTCCAATTATATACATGCGTAATATCGCCGATTAAATCCGCATCAAACCATTCTTTTAACGTTCTCATTCCATCAAATGAGGCTCCCTGGTTTCCCATTTGGGTTACTACTTTATATTTTTTGGCAGCTTCTGTCAGCACACGGGCTTCATATATATCGTGCGTCAATGGTTTTTGCAGGTATAAATGCTTATTCATTTTCATGGCATTAAGGCCTACAATTGCGTGATTATGATCAGGAATAGCCACAGAAACTGCATCAAAATTTTTCTGTTCTTTATCAAACATTTCTCTCCAATCGTGATAAAACCCTGCACTTGGAAACTCCTTCCTGCGCGGGTCAGACATGCGGTCGTCCACATCACAAAGAAATGCAATGACTGCATTTTTTTTAGGTGCAAAAGCATAGTGCTCAATATCATTTTGTGCTTCACCACCACATCCGACACAAGCAATATATAATTTATCACTGGGAGCTACATGCTTTTTACCTCCTAACACATGACTGGGTACAATAGAAAATACTGCTGCAGTTAAAGCCGAATCTTTTATAAAGTCGCGCCTGCCAATCAATTTTTTCATAACTCTTTAAATTTTATTTATTTGTAAAGAACGGCGTTAAGTTAACTCCCGGAGCTTAAAAGGTGACATAATAAGACGATTTAGCTGGGAGGACCAAACCTAAATGTCTTTATTTTGATATTTCGGAACCACAATTTACCATCCTCTGTACCCTGCAAAGAAATATGGCCCTTCCTGAATGTTCCAAAATCCGGCCATTGATGAAACTTAGTTCGTGAGATAATTTTCCGCCAGTTGTTATCCCAAAATTGCGTATCAACTACTTTATGTCCGTTTTGAAAAAATTGTACATGCCCATTGTTAGCAATAATTTCATATTGATTCCATTGAGGAGCCGGGTTTACCCATTCGGTATCTGCAGGAGCCAGGTCGTAAAGTGCACCCGCACGATGCATATTGATACGACTATCACTAATTTCACTATGATTGGAAGTATAAAGGCAGGACAAATCAGTAATTTGCATTTCCGGCCCCGTTTCATAAGTAGTTTTATACTGGGGAGATTCGTCTACATAAAACATAACGCCACTGTTTGCACAGGGTTCCATTTTCCACTCCAATTTAAGATCGAAATTTTCATATTCAAGATCAGTTACCAGGTCGGCAAAATCCTTTTCAATCGATTTAGCATGTTTATTCAGAAAGATCATTCCATTCTGCACCTGCCATGCTTTTCCAGGTTCGTTTTCCTGGAAAGAATGCCAGCCTTTTAAATCATTTCCATTGAATAAAAGTTGCCAACCTTCGGATTTTTCTTTAGCGGAAAGCGTATTTGCTGTTTGACAAAAGGAAAAAAGAGGTGCAAAATACAAGAGCAGTACGGAAATTGAGATTTTGGAAGTCATGCTTTTAAATTTCCATCTAAGGTACTTACTTGGCGTTTAAATTTTTTCATTTTTTTTAACAGATGTGGAGGAGCTGGCTTGCGAATGATAGGTAGTCGCTTGCTATTAACAAGCTATCGTCTTTTATTCAAAAAAGTATTTTAAACGGATTTATTCGGCAATGACATATACTTCTTTACAGTATAAAAAAATTAATGTCTGTGGTTGAAAATTGCAGCTTCAAAAACAGAATCCAGATAGCAAAATATCTGACTTATACAGCATGCAAAAGAGAAGCATCAAAACTGTTTTCTACAATTAGAAAGAGCGTATTACAAGCCTGCTATTGCTTTCGACTTAACTACTACGATAGCTTACGTGCCATT
>JAHEZB010000499.1 GCA_023251285.1 Chitinophagaceae bacterium
GCGGGATACTTCCATGAGCTATTGTGATTATAAAAAATGGTATTGGGGATTGTCAAATCAGTTTGCGCCAACAGGTTATGATCCGGACGAATGGGCTTTGATGGCAAAAAACGCAGGGATGAAATATGTAGTTTTCACTACCAAACATCATGAAGGATTTAGCATGTTTGATACAAAGCAATCCGGTTTTTCCATTGCCAACGGGCCTTTCAAAAATGATCCCAGGAGGGATGTTGCCAAATATGTTTTCGAGGCATTTAGAAAACAAAATTTTATGATTGGCGCTTATTTTTCCAAGCCCGATTGGCACAGCAATTATTATTGGTGGAATTATTTTGCGACACCCAACCGCAATGTGAATTATAGTATTAAAAACTACCCAGAAAGATGGAAAAAATTTAAAGATTTTACTTTTAATCAAATAAATGAAATTACCAGCAACTATGGAAAAATAGACATCCTGTGGTTAGACGGTGGACAAGTTCGTCCCCCAACAATGGATATAGACATGCCAAAGATTGCAGCAATGGCCAGAAAAAATCAACCCGGTTTGCTGATAGTTGACAGAACGGTTCATGGCAAATATGAAAATTATCAAACTCCTGAAGGTGAAGTACCTCACGAACAAATAAATCATCCGTGGGAAACGTGTATGACCATTGGCAACGGATGGGGATACAAGAAAGATTATAAACTAAAACCCATTGATTCGGTAGTTCATCTTTTAATAGAAATCGTAGCCAAAGGTGGTAACCTTTTGTTGGGCACAGGGCCGGATGGAAATGGAAAGTTTCACCAGGAAGATATTGAGGCTTTTAAAACAATTGGAAAATGGATGAATAAAAACGGCGCTGCGATTTATACAACAAGAATCACCCCAAACTATCACCAGGGAAATATTTGGTTTAATATCTCAAAAGATCACACCATAATGAATGCAATTTATTGTATTGATAAAAAAGAAGGTGTACCTGCTTCAATTTCATGGAATGGAAATATTCCAAAAGCAAAAACAAAAATAAAATTGCTGGAAACGGGGAAATTTGTAAAATGGAAAATGAGTGGTGATAAAGTAACCGTTCAATTGCCAGGGAACATTAGTTTAAATGCAATTGCACTTGCTTTGCAATATCAATATAAAACACAAGAAAATTAGATTAAGATATATTTTAAAAAATAGAAAATGAAATTATTTCTTTGTTTACTGGTTTCATTCCAGCTATTATTTTCTTCCTGCACCAAATCACAAACGCCCGGATGGAAACTAACCTGGAGCGATGAGTTTTCAACAAATGGTAAACCTGATCCCGCAAAATGGAGTTTCTCCGGTCGCGGCACAGCAAACTGGAAATGCTATTGCACCGACGATACGGCAACTGCTTTTGTGAAAGATGGATTTCTTTATCTTAATGGAATTCTTTCCGCCAATTCAACAGATACTGCAACTTATAACACTGGTTGCATTCAAACCAAAGGAAAATTTTCTTTTAAATATGGGAAACTGGAAGTGCGTGCAAAACTTTCGCAGGGACAAGGCTCCTGGCCTGCTATCTGGCTGCTGGGCGAAGACGGTGCATGGCCAAACAATGGTGAAATTGATGTGATGGAACATTTGAATTTCGATACCATATTTTACCAGACCATGCACAGCTATTTTATCGATAAACTGAATCACAAACACGACCCAAAATACTTTACTACAGCATCTTTTAAAGTGAATGATTTCAATGTTTACGGAATGGAGTGGTATCCCGACAGAATTGATTTATTTGTCAATGGGCATAAAACTTTTTCTTATCCAAAAATTCAAAACGATACTACCGGAAAACAATGGCCTTTCGATCAACCTTTTTATATAATTCTTGACCAGGCATTGGGAGGAAACTGGCCAGGTCCGGTTAATAAAAAAGATCTTCCTCAACAAATGATTGTAGATTGGGTAAGAGTGTATCAGTGATCAGAAAATATCATTTTTATAGAAACTGATCTGATTTTTAGTTGTTATTTTAAACCAAACATTTACCTGATGAAATACAATTTTCTTTTTCTCCTTCTATTTACTTCTTTTTTTGCGCAGGCACAAAAAAAAAATTATGCAGTCATTTTACCAACAGATTCAGAATCGGATATCATCTTTAAAGCGGCAAATGTAGTTCCTTCTCCAAGACAATTGCGATGGCAAAAATTGGAACTTACCTGCTTTTTTCATTTTGGTGTAAATACATTTACCGGCAATGAGTGGGGCACAGGAAAGGAAGATCCGAAAATTTTTAACCCGACAAAACTGAATGCCAATCAATGGGTAAAAGTGGCTAAGGATGCGGGTTTTAAGCAAGCCATCATTACGGCCAAACACCATGACGGATTTTGCCTTTGGCCCAGTAAGTTTACTGAACATTCTGTAAAAAACAGCCCATGGAAAAACGGAAAAGGCGATGTAGTAAAGGAAGTTGCCGATGCGTGTAGAAAACAAGGTATGGGCTTCGGCGTTTATCTTTCTCCCTGGGATCGTAACTGTCCTTTTTATGGAGATTCAAAAAAGTATAACGAATATTTTGAAAACCAGCTCACTGAATTGTTGACCAACTATGGGAAAGTGGATGAAGTATGGTTTGACGGAGCTAACGGTACAGGCCCTAATGGTAAAATACCGGTTTATGATTTTGGCGCATGGTATAAGCTTATTCGCAAGTTGCAGCCTTCGGCAGTGATTGCTATTATGGGACCTGATGTGCGCTGGGTAGGTACCGAAACGGGCTATGGACGCGAAACTGAATGGAGCGTAGTGCCAGCCGATAACCTGGACCAGTCCACGATTTCATCCAATTCGCAAAAAAGTATAAATTTTAAACCTGCCGGTGATATGAGAGGCGATGACCTTGGCGGTCGCGATAAAATTATGCATGCGAAAGGATTGGTTTGGTATCCTGCGGAGGCAGATGTTTCCATCAGGCCGGGATGGTTTTATCACCAGGATCAAAATGATAAAATAAAATCTCCTGAAAAATTGCTTGATATTTATTTCCATTCCGTAGGAAGAAACTGCGTGCTGCTCATGAACATTCCTCCTGATAAAGAAGGATTGATTAATGAAGCGGATATAAAAATTTTGCATCAATGGACAAAATTAA
>JAHEZB010000500.1:0-679 GCA_023251285.1 Chitinophagaceae bacterium
CATGGCAGATAAGTTCCGAGTGTTTTATCCAGTTTTAATTTTCCTTCATCATACAATTTCATTACGCTTAAAGTTGTGGCGCAAATTTTTGTTACAGAAGCCATATCAAAAATACTGTTCAATGTTACCGGCTGTGGTGTGTCATAATTGTAAGTCCCATATGCTTTTTCAAAAACTATTTTACCATGCCGCGCAATCAATACAACGCAGCCAGGATAAGCCATTCCGGCGATTCCAAGATTAGCTATGGAATCGATTTCAGTGATCATCTGCAAACTATTTAAGCCTTCTGATTCCGGAGTCGCTACCGGCATAATTCTTTTTGAAACAACTCCACTTCCATATTTATAATTATCACAAACGGTAACAGGCAATGTTCCTTTTGCAAATATTTTCCCTTCCAAAATATCTGCTGCTACATTTTGTGTAATAGAATCGTCTTCATAACACGCCACTAAATTTTTTGCATCGCAAAAGTTTTTAAGCGCATAAGGATTTCCAAAATCAAACAAAACTGTTTTATTGTTTTGTTGAATTTGTCTGATCAGATCCAAGGCAGCATTGCTGATTCCAAAATTATTTGCGGGATACCGGCGGTAATCGTGAAGCCCTATTACTACTGCATTGTATCCGTTTTTTATCAATTCTGCTGTTGAAGAAACCCTTGCTGCATCCTCTT
>JAHEZB010000500.1:689-3129 GCA_023251285.1 Chitinophagaceae bacterium
AAAATTGAAATAAAAGGCATCCGCTTTCAGATCATTTTTCAAACGGTTTGCAAATGTATTGGCGCTATCAATTCCAATTCCTACATAAGCGATTTTTTTATTTTCTGCAGTTAGCGGAAAAAATTCTGCATCATCGTTCTTCAAAACGGTGATTGCATTCCCGGCAATGATTTTTTTCAAATTAGCAATACCGGCGTTGAGATCATTGGTAAGATTATCGGTGCTTACAGGTTTTGCATTTGCAACACCATACATATACTTATAAGCAAGTACCTTTTTACATTTCTGATAAATATCATTCCACGTAAGTTTATTGCTGTCTATTGCTTCCCTTATTTTTTCAATGCAGGAAGGAATATCTGACGGCAGACAAAGCATATCATTGCCTGCAATTAAGGACTGTGCTGCTATCTGGCCGCCGGGAAAAAATTTCGCTACGCCTTTCATATCGAGTGCATCGGTAAAAGTAAGGCCATCAAAATGAAGTTGATTACGAAGCAAACCGGTTACATTATTCTTTGATAAAGAAGTTGCGGTATTCGGAGTACTATCAATCGCCGGAATGTAAAGATGTGCAATCATAACACTTGGCACACCTGCTTCAAACATTCTTTTGAATGGATATAATTCCAGTGAATCGAGTTGCGCCATTGACTTATTTATCACCGGAAGATCTAAATGAGAATCCACACTTACATCGCCATGCCCCGGAAAATGTTTGGCACAAGACATCACTCCTGCGTCCTGCATTCCTTTCATATAAGCGACTCCATAACGCGCAACTTTGTATTTATTTTCTCCAAAAGAACGATCATTAATGACAGGATTATTGGGGTTATTATTGATATCAACCACTGGCGCAAAGTTCACCTGGATGCCCATTCTTTTGCATTGCTCGCCCACTAATTTTCCATATTCATATACCAGGGATGAATCGCTCATTGCACCCAGCATCATCTGGTGATTGAGCGACATTACACTGTCCAAACGCATGCCCAGTCCCCATTCGGCATCAATACAAACCATCAAAGGCGTTTTAGCAATGCTTTGAAACTGATTAATCAAAGTAGCCTGTTTTACCGGCGTTCCCTGGAAAAGGCAAATGCCACCAATATTATATTTTTGAATGGCGGCTGTAATTGCAGAATCATAATAAATCGGGCCGTCTTTTGAATAACTACTTTCCCGCAATACCATTAATTGCGCAATCCGCTGATCATCGTTTAATGTATTAAAAACACTGTCAGCCCAATGAATAGCGGCGTTTGGCGCCTGGGAAAATGCAATAAATTTTAGAAATGTGAGCAGGCAGAAGGTAACCAGTATCTTTTTCATTACAATTAAATAAAAGTTTTGAGTGAAGGTGCACAAGTTAAACAATTATGTTAAAATACCTACCGCAGCCAACGCAGCAAACTACATGTCAGCAAAAACCTTTTTTAAACTTTTCTTGAATTAATTCAAAAAAAAGGAATCATCGTTACCCTTTTACGGCACAGATCGGAAACTGGAAAAACCCTTTAAAAGAAACACTTCATGGCGTACCAAAAAGGCATTCTATAAAACAGTAAGCAAAGAAATATGGCAAATTTGTATTTATGTTTTAGCCAACTTCTTAGCGATTATTGCTATAAAATTTTACATCTGCAATAATGGGAAAGTGGTCACTGAATGATTTTTTTATCCGGGTAAACTGCATGATCTTAAATTGTTTGTCTGTAAAAATATTATCAATCCGAAGCGTGGGAGAAATGGAACTAAAGGTTCGTGAAATACCCGACCCTTTTTCTACAAAAGCATTCTGTAGTCCCTGTCCAATGGTTTCGTAAGCATAAGAAACGGGAACATCATTAAAATCGCCACAAACAATCACCGGATAAGGACTATGGTTTAATTCATCTTTTATAAAATTTGCCTGTGCCGCCCTTTTCAAAACTCCCAGTTTTATCTTTGAAATAATGTTTTTTGATTCCATAAGATTTCCTTGCGGAGGCACTCTCCCACTGTCCAGGTAATTCAGATTTGCCTGGGAAAATTTTAATGATTGAAGGTGTACATTAAAGATCCTGAAGGTGTCTTTTCCTGCAATGATATCTACAAATTGAAAGGTGGAGTTATAACTGTTGGGATTATTAATGAGAGTTTGCTTTCGTAGAATAGGAAACTTTGAAAAGATAATAATTCCAAAATGATGATAGCGGTCAAAGTTATCTTTTACACTGTAGGAATACAGGTAATCGGAAAACTTTAATTGCTTATCAATTTCCGGGAAATAATTGATCGCTTTTTTATTTTCACCGGCTACCATTTCCTGGAAGCAAGCAATGTCCGGATCGTATTCATTGATCAATTCGATCATCTTTTGTTTGATCTCCGGATGATCTTTATAATGAAGGATATTAAACAGTTCAACATTCCAACTCATTACCCGAATTTCTCC
>JAHEZB010000501.1 GCA_023251285.1 Chitinophagaceae bacterium
ATAAAATAAAAATATTCTTCAGGCGTGAGATACTAATCAAAAAACTTTCATCGATAAAGGCGGCTGTAAATCTTTTCCAGTCTTCACTTTCATTTACAATGATCCCATTATTCGATACACTTCCGGTGTTCGGTGCAATCAAATCGAGTATCAGGCTGAATAAGGTCGTTTTACCTGCACCATTATTGCCGACCAGGCCGAACGATTGACCTGTTGGTATTTCCAGTTGCGGAATATTTAAAACGGTTACCCCGTTATAGATTTTTTTTAAGTTTTCAATTGAGATCATAGCGTTAATTTAATTTTTTTGTTTGTATGCTGCAAGCGTTGCGTATTTTTCTTTTTTGTAAATATTTTCGATTATCCGGAACATTTTGTTTCTGAACGCCAGGCCCAAAACCCCCAGAACGGCCACGGACAAATAACCGGCAGTGACATTCCAATTCCGGTAAAAAACATAGAATATGAGCAGCGGCAATACGAGTTTAGGAAGAGCAATCAGTAAAGTTTGCACGTTGAATGCCTTCTTATCGCCGAATACTTTTTTGCCTGCTGTAAGATCGATCGGCGTTTTTACATATGCCCCACCCAGCAATACCAGGTGCGCATTCACGCCGATATTGTAAATGCCTGCCGCAATAATGGCGAGGTAAATTTTCCAGCCCATAAATAAATAAAATGAAGCGAGGATCATGCTGGCAAATGTAGCGATCACGATCAGCCACCATTTGGAAGCAAGGTATTCTTTGTACCGGATATTCTGGCTCATCATCAGCGGGTAATAAGCACTGTCCCAGCTTGGAACATAACCACCGAAAGTAAAAAGAAAGCCGCCTGTAACAAATAAACCTGCAAACAATCTCCAGGTTTCACTGTCATGGGTTTTATTTGTCAGGATCAATACTCCATAAAAAAGGAACAACACACTGATGAGGACGGTTGACTTCGACCGCTTGTTGCGAATGATCAGTTTGATGTCGTTCTTTAAAAACGTACCCAGTGTTCCATATTTTTCAAGCCAGGTGAAATTTTCGGTTTGCGCTTCCTTCAGTCTTGGCTGCACTGCTTCATCCGTACGAAGAATATTTTTGAAATAAGAAAAACAATAGCGATACAGCAAAAGCGGTAATAAAAGCATGCCAAAACCCAACATAGGATACCGGTAAAAAGCCTGGAAAACCGGTGTGGAATAAATCGTGATATCCAGCCATCCATAGTATTGCAAAGCCGCAAAAGAAACGAGCACGATGAACACGGCCATAAACACCCGATCAAGATTGTCGATCAACAGATTGAGATAGTTATTGAAAAAAACCAAAGACAGCATCGCCACATGCCAGGATAACACTTGCATTACCGGGTAACCATTCACGATCAGCACAATACTGAACGGCAAAAAGAAAAAAGCAGGATAAATATTGAAAAAGGAAACGGCCGTTTTACCAAGGAAGAAAGACACGATCTTCCCTTTTTTCACAGGTAGCGTTAGAAACGGCTTTACATACATGATCGGCGACTTTTGCAAAAAATACCTGATCACCAGGTCGAGCAGCCACCAATAAACCAGGTATTTATTGACCGTAGATAATGGTTCCAGGTTTTTTTCTTTCAGCATATAAAAAACACTTACTCCCAATGCAAGGATCATGACGAGATAAAAAGCCGCAATGATTCCCAAAATGATCTTCAATGCAAGATTTAATTTAAAAGATGCGGACCTGGAAAAGGCTTTCCATTCTAAAGAGAGAAATGTTTTGAACATGGTAAACAGTTGTATTTGTTCAGTGGAACTTGTGATAAGATAAAGATAGGGAGAAGTTTGGAAAAATTCACGGTTCAACGTTTACTGTTCAATGTTCAGGTGCAATAAGTTTCTGAAGCTTCTTTTCTTTCGGTCAGACTTCGGCAAGTTAATTCAGGATGATACAGAGGAAACTTTATCATGAGACGATAACTTTATTCACGAGGAGATAAAGTATGGCAAAAAACAAATTACTAAGAATGGACAATGTCGGTATCGTTGTAGAATCTCTCGATAAAGCCATCTCTTTTTTTACGGAAATAGGTCTGAAGCTCGAAGGACGGACAACAATCGAAGGCGAATGGGCAGCTCGGGTTACCGGACTCGCCTCACAGTCTGTAGAAATTGCTATGATGGTCACTCCCGATGGATACAGCCGGCTTGAGATTTCACGATTTCTTACGCCACCCACCATTTCTGATCATCGTACAGCTCCTGTGAACTCTCTCGGCTACTTGCGTGTTATGTTCGCTGTTGAAGACATTGATGAGATGATATCAAGACTCACGAGGCATGGTGCTCAGTTGGTTGGTGAAGTAGTTCAGTATGAAAACCTGTACCGGCTTTGTTACATCCCGGGACCAGAAGGAATTCTCATCGGGCTCGCAGAACCACTGGGTAATGAATGAATAGCGGATGTTTTGCGGGATTAGTAGAAGAGTAATCAGAATCAGTGGCAGTATTTGTTAGAATATTTGAGTGGATTCAGGTAATATTGTGTTCGCGGACATTTTAAAAAGTCTGTAACAAAAAATAAACAACAAAAAACAGAAGCATGAGAAAAATAATTTCATTTATGCATATGTCGCTTGACGGCTTTGTAGCAGGACCGAACGGAGAAATGGACTGGATTAAAGTTGATGAGGAGATCTTTGATCATGTAGGCAAGCGCATAAGCCAAGGCGATATTGCCTTATATGGACGCGTAACTTACCAGATGATGGAAGATTACTGGCCGGGGGCAGGAGAGAAGCCGGCAGCGAGCAAGCACGACATTGAACATTCCCGATGGTATAACACAGTTCACAAAGTTGTTTTATCAAAAACGATGAAGGACGCGGATTTGAGCAACACAAAGATTATCAGTGACAACATCGCGGAGAGAATGAATGAATTAAAACAATCAGCCGGCAGCGGAAGTGAAGAAATCCTGCTTTTTGGTAGCCCGACAGCAACACATTCACTTATGCAACTGAACCTGATTGATGGCTATTGGCTGTTTGTTAATCCAATTATTCTCGGACAAGGCATTCCATTGTTTGCAGGCATCGAAGACAAAACAAGACTAAAACTATTGGCTACCCGGCAATTTACCTCAGGAGTAACG
>JAHEZB010000502.1 GCA_023251285.1 Chitinophagaceae bacterium
ATCTTGGCTTAACAGTTGGCGCCAATATTCAATATTCTTTGGTCAGAACTTTCAATCCATATACTCATTTACCAATAAATGTGATTCTTGCTTCTGATTTGATTGCAAATTATTTTAAACCGGAAGCAGAAGTTCTTCCACTAACAGAGTATAAAGAAACTGACAAACTGATTCCGTGGGAAAAAATTGCCACTTTTAATGGAAGCCAGTTGGAAGGATTGACTTATGAACAGTTAATGCCTTTTGAGGCAAATACATTAGAAAAAATCCGGGAAATAACTCCGGACGCGGAACCGTTTAAAGTGATCTTGGGCGATTTTGTGACTACTGAAGACGGAACCGGAATTGTCCATACAGCCCCCGCTTTTGGCGCTGATGACTTCCGGGTGGGAAAGAAAAATAACCTCGGCATTTTAATTCTGGTTGACAAAGAAGGAAAATTTATCAAGGGTGTGGGAGAATTTAGTGGCCGCTTTGTAAAAAATTATAAAGATGACCCGCATTATGAAGATGTGAATGTGGATATTTCGGTTAAATTAAAAAAAGAAAACCGCGCTTTTCGTGTCGAAAAACATCAGCACAATTATCCGCACTGTTGGCGCACGGATAAACCGATCATTTATTATCCGCTTGATGCCTGGTTTATAAAAACCACTGCTGTGAAAGACAGAATGGTGGAATTAAACAAAACCATTAATTGGAAACCGGCTTCTACCGGAACGGGAAGATTCGGAAATTGGTTGGAAAATATGGTGGATTGGAACCTCAGCCGGAGTCGTTTTTGGGGAACACCATTGCCAATTTGGCGAACAGAAGATGAAAGTGAAGAAAAATGTATTGGTTCAATTGCAGAATTGAAGTCGGAAATAAAAGAGTCTTTTGAGGCAGGATTTTTAGTGAACGAAAAAGGCACCAGCGTTGATTCCCGGATTGATGAAATGGTTTCTGATCTGCATAAACCCTTTGTTGATGACATTATCCTCGTTTCTTCTAAAGGAAAACCAATGAAACGGGTTCCTGACCTGATCGATGTTTGGTTCGACAGTGGTGCGATGCCGTATGCTCAATGGCATTTTCCTTTTGAAAATAAAGAAGAATTTGAAAAGAATTTCCCTGCCGACTTCATTTGTGAAGGAGTCGATCAGACGCGAGGCTGGTTTTATACTTTACACGCCTTAGCCGTTTTACTTTTTGACAGTGTGGCTTATAAAAATGTGGTAAGCAATGGCCTGGTGTTGGACAAGAATGGAAATAAAATGAGCAAGCGGCTGGGAAATGTGGTGGACCCTTTTGAAACTCTGGAAGTTTTTGGCCCTGATGCCACACGATGGTATTTAATTACCAATGCTTCACCCTGGGATAGTTTGAAATTTGATACAGAAGGAATCAAAGAAGTTCAGCGGAAATTCTTTGGCACGCTATATAACACATATCAATTTTTTGCTCTTTATGCAAATCTTGACGAATTTACTTTTACAGAAAAAATTATTCCGGTAAATGAACGACCAGAAATAGATCAATGGATCATTTCTGCATTAAATTCTTTAAAAAACGAAGTAAGCAAAAGTCTCGATGATTATGAACCCACGCAGGCTGGCAGAGCTATCGAATATTTCTTAGATGAACAGCTAAGTAACTGGTATGTAAGGCTTTGTCGCCGTCGTTTTTGGAAACCCGCCGATAAAAACAATCCCTTCGCGCAAAAAGATAAAGTTTCTGCTTATCAAACTTTATATGAATGCCTTGTGACGATCAGTGGTTTAATGGCTCCGATAGCACCTTTTTTTGCAGACTGGTTGTTCAAAAATTTAAATGAAGTAACCGGTAAAATAAATTTTACTTCCATTCATTTAACAGATTTTCCTAAAGCGGATGAAAGTTTAATTAATAAAGGACTTGAGGAGCGCATGGAACTGGCACAAAACATTTCCTCATTAATTTTATCCCTTCGAAAAAAAGTAAATATAAAAGTTCGTCAGCCGCTTCAAAAAGTAATTATTCCTGCTATTGACAATGATTTTGAAGAAAAAGTCAGGTTGGTAGAAGATATTATTAAGTCTGAAACCAATATAAAAGAAGTAGAAATTTTACCCGCTCACAATGATTTTATTAAAAAGAAAGCAAAAGCGAATTATAAAACTCTCGGGAAAAGATTGGGCGGCAAGATGAAATGGGCTGCAGCTGAAATTCAGCAGCTAAATGACGAAGACATCAATAAAATCCAGGCTGGAGAATTTTTATTAAATACTGATTTTGAAAATACAAAAGAAGAGCCTATTTTTATTTCCGCAGAAGATGTTGAGATCAGCACCAACGAAATTCCCGGGTTTGAAGTAGCGGTAAAAGGCAATTTGACAGTTGCTCTTGACCTCGTTATTTCAAATGAATTAAAAAAGGAAGGTTTTGCACGGGAATTTGTTAACCGGATTCAAAATATAAGAAAAGAAAGTAATTTCGAACTGACTGATAAAATACTGCTAAATATAGAACAAAAAGACGGCATAGAGGGTATAATTACAGAATTTAATGAATATATTTGCGCCGAAATTTTGGCAGAAAATATCCAATTCTTACCAAAAATCCAGCAGGGAACAAAAATTGACGTCAACAATGACACTTTCACAGTAAATATTAGCAAAAAAAGTATCTAAGTATGGCCAAAAACACTAAAAAAGCAACAGCCGTTGCGAAAAATGCCAAAGCAAATAAAGCGGCGACTAAAAAAACTGGCGTTGCAAAAAAAGCAAGTCCGGCAAAAAAAGCTAATGTGAAGAAAGCTGCCGGTAAAGTAGCGCCGAAAAAGCCTGCTGCAAATACTAATTTAAAAAAATCCGCACCACCGAAAAAAGTGGCACCTGCAAAAAAAGCGGCATCTAAATTGAGTAAGCAAGACAAGTCACCTAACACTATTAAAAAACACACTCCGGTTAAAAAGACTGCTAAGGCCGGAGGAAAAAAAGCAGTACCTAAAAAATTGGCAATCCATAAAGAAAGCGCAGTAACAAAGCCGGCAGCAACGGCTAAGGAAACTGCTTCAAAAAAAGATAAAGCTCTTTCAAAAAAAGAAGCTGCAGATACGAAAAATAAACTTTCAAAAACGGCTACTCAAAAATCAGCTGAAAAA
>JAHEZB010000503.1 GCA_023251285.1 Chitinophagaceae bacterium
AATCCGCACTTATTCCTGTAGTCCATTTTGCATGAAGCGCATTCAATTTCTTAGAATGTTGAATGATTGCTCCATAACTGGTAAAAGCATCGTCGTTTATTTGCCCTGATGCTTCCGTTGGATCTCCCTTAACATCTGCTATTGAATAAAAAGGATTTTGACCAACAGAAGTATTCCTGTAAAAGAGCGTAAAACTGGTATTATTATTTTCATTCCATTTTTTTGAAAGTGTGCTTCTAAGCCTGAAAGCTTCTGCTTTGCGATAAGTAAACCGGTAAAAACTATTGTAATCTTTATTGTAAAAATGAGCGCTGTCTAATCCGCCTTTCTGATCTGTTTTGTAATTGATGTAATCTGCAACAGTTACCAGTTTGGTTTTATCATTAAAGGCATAATCAGCTCTGAATGTCAAGGCAGTTTTATTAAAATTGTTATGCTCTCTTTCCGGCTGATTTTGATCTGCGTAATATCCACCAAAATAAAGTCCCAGTTTTTTGTAAGTATTGCTGATATTAAAATCGGTGCGTTTGTATCCGCGGGTTCCTGCTGTCATTTGAACCGTTCCTGAAAGAAAAGGAGAAGGCGATTGTGTAATAAAATTAAGTGCCCCGCCGACAGCCTCACTTCCGTATAATGAAGAAGCAGGGCCTTTGATCACTTCAATTCTTTGCAGAGAAGCCTGGTTTATTTCGATCAAAGCATTATGGTTGAAATCGCCAACAGTCCTTATCGGAATTCCGTCTTCCAGGTAAAGAAATAAATTGTTGTAACCCAATGGCTGTCGCACACTCATGCTATGCTGCTCATTTCCAAGGTCCACCATAAAAACGCCGGGGATTTTATTTACCAGCATATCAAGCCTGGTTGCTTTCGTATCATTTATTTGTGTTTTCGAAATCACATCAATCGCGACCGGAACCTGTGTTCTTTTTTGTACTTCCCTGTTGCCCGAAACGATCACTTCATTTAGGTTGGTAAAGGACGGGGAAAGAGAAATGACCATTTTTTCTTTGTTTACCGGCGCATTTACACTGTAATATCCAACTGAAGAAACGCGAATACTATCTGCATTCCCGGGAATGGAAAAGTTGCCATTCCGGTCACAAATTGTATTGGAGCTATCTTGTAAATCTGTCACCGTCGCGCCCTGCAGAGGCTGATTGGTAGCGGCGTCCACCACCTTTCCCCTTATTTTAATTTGGGCAAATGCAATGCTGCATGTAGCCAACAGCAAAGCAGTAAAGCATAAATGCTTATTCATCACTCATTAATTTAAATTGAAATAATACTTCATCCTTTTGCAGGATAAATCATGCAAAAATCATAACGTAATAATTATGCAGAAGGTGGGTGAAATATAAAACGGGGAAAAGATGAAACTACATTTTCATTCCTGATGAAATACTGTGGTTTTACAATGACAACAGCAGTTTGGACAGCAAAAAGTTGCGGTATAAAGAACGGTTGAACATCAAATCGTTCGGTTTTTGAAACCGGTGACTGATCTTGTTTTTCCTGATCTTTTAATTTTTTTGAAAGATAACATTTACCGTTGCAATGCATCATTGGTTTGTCACGGTTTACACATAAGTTTTTTGCAATGTAAGATTGGTTCAGAAAAAAATCTGCCTGGATAATAAACGTACTGAATGTTTGAATAAAAATACTGAACGTCAAAAATATGGTTGCAAAAATCTTCAAAATGCCGAAGTGTTTTTTAATTTGAATGCAAAGATAATTCCTAAAAAAAGAACTATTAATTCTGCAAATATGATCTGTGTCATTAGTTAGAATGATTTGAACCGAAAACGTTACAAAAAAGTATCCTAATTTTTTAAATAATTACAATTAAGAACGAAACTACCTTCCTCAACTTTTATTTTTTGATTACTTTTGCAAATTGCTTTTTTCACAAATAATTCTCGTAAAAAAAGCGTTTTAATTAAACTTTACTTTTTTGGCACTACCCTATTTTATTAAATATATTTACAATTCCGGCACTGACGAAGTAATTCGCCGTGGAAAAAAAATATATTCCCAACGATTTGTGGAGCTTGTAGAACATGACGAACTCATGCATTCCGTGGTTTTCAGGGTAAGGGACGACAGTTATACTACTTTTTATAAAGTACAAATTGAAAAGTATGACGATCCCAAAACTTTTTCCGTTCGTTGCAGTTGCCCTTATAATATCAGTGACATTTGCCGCCATGAAGCCGCCGCACTAATGCAGCTGCAGGATCTGGTTGATAAAAATTTGTTGGATGCGGCAGAAGGAGCGCGTGTTTATAATCAAAAGCATACCGTTGTTAAAATAAAATTTATCGATCTTAAAATGATCCGGATGCTTGCCGGTATGGAAAATTACACGGCGGCAGAAGAGATTTTAAGGAAAACTAAATGTAATATTATTGAAGCTGCAAATGAAAAAGTGGAGGCGGATCTTGAACTTGACGATCAAACTTTTCACCTCATTCTGCAAAAAAATGAAGAAAGAAATTTCGATACTTCCTGCAATTGTGATGAAGGTGAGCACGCGTTATGCAAACACAAAACAGCTTTATTTCTTCAGTTACTGAACAATTGGGGACCATATTATTTTGACAGCATCCGCAATTGGGATAAAGAAAAGAATAAATTGTTGCAGGGATATGGATACAGCCTGGACGATGATCTTTCCGGCAAATTTGAATTTATTTATAAAGATGGCAAACCTTTTTTAAAAGTCATAGATCCTTCTATCAGACGCGTTACTTCTCCCGCTCCTGTTCGCATAGAAACGCCCGCGGAAACAGCGGTTATGGAAGAAGAAGCAAAGATCACTTTTACAAAAAACAAACAGGTTACACTGGTTTTTAATGAAAATGAAAAATCATTTCCTTTTGTTGCTATTGACATTGTCCAGGGAGATTTCGATCAGCAAGAAAATAAATTTATTGGCCGCATAGAAAAACTGGATTTGTCGAAATTTATCAATACAAATGACTTTAATGATAAGGACAAACAACTGATCCAGCAGGCAAGAAAATTGCAGCCGTCAGAGATCAATAAATACCTGAACCGTAATTCACCTTTCAGTGGTTTTTGGGAAAATATTATTCATGAAGAAAATGAAGAATTGC
>JAHEZB010000504.1:0-412 GCA_023251285.1 Chitinophagaceae bacterium
TTTTTCTTGATACCTCAGCTTGTTCAAAAGTTTCATAGTTACCAATTGATTTTTGTTTTGGAGAAGTCAACCTTGTAGCTGCTCCGGATGCAGGTTTTTGATCGCCTATTTTCCAATGCTTCTGAACATCATTGTATGCCTCCTCAAGATATTTTGCATTCAACTTGAATGTTCCGTCCCCTTCAATATCAAAAACAACCTGAGTATCGCCAGTTGTTTCATGAGTCGCTGTTTCAAATCCTTCAGCCTTTAATTTTTCAGCAAGTTCTTCTTTAGTAGCATTTCCATCAACCAAATCTTTAACTGCCAACTTCGCTCGATTGATTTGAGAAAGAAGATCATCTTTTTGAACTTTCAACGATACACCTTCTTTTTTGGCAGACGCCTTTGCTTCCGGCGATTTCTCAATGAC
>JAHEZB010000504.1:422-3103 GCA_023251285.1 Chitinophagaceae bacterium
TTGATTTTTTTTCTTTTCTAACTTTATTTATGTCGTGAGACAGGTCACTACCCTCTATACGGAATCTTTTATAACCACCGGAATCAATATGAGTATCCGTGATTTTTTCTTCACTTACAATTCCGTTTCTCCTTTCCACAAATACTTTATCACCTGATTTTAATTTTGATTTTTCTTCATGAGAAAGCGATTCATATTGATCTGCATTTGTGGTTGTGGTTATTTTTTTTATCTCCCGGATCGGTTTTTCTTTTACAGGTTTTTCTTTTCCATGCGCCTCCACAACATCATCAATCATTTTTCTGAATTCCGGATGAGTATTATTTTTAACAGCATCGAAATAACTATCCAAAATTTGCTCTCCCACATTTCTGCCTGGTGTTTTTAAATGAGCACTATCATTTATTTTTTCAAATTGTTTATTGCGCGGTTTTTTTGGCTCCCATGCCGCAAGTGGAGTGAGTGCGGTAAGTATTTCTTTTGCTTTTGCAGTTCTTTCGGCAGTTAATTTTCCAACTACTTTATTTATTTTTTCAAATACTGCTTTACGATTCTTTGGCCCGAGTTCATGAGGAAGTTCTACACCAGTGGCTTTCTCAAGAGCCTCACGATAAAGGGGATTGTTACCGGCATATTTATATTGAGGATACTTATTGAATGTTTTCTCAGCACCAATTTGTCGAACCGATTCAATAAAACTATCAGCATGTTTTTCTTCAATTGGCTTTTCGGTAACCGGCTCAGAAGTAACAGTCGGCTCCTGATTGGATTCGCTCGGCTGTCCCGGCTCACCGACTGCTTCCGGGGCACTTGCAGATGCTACGGGTTCTTCTGCCTTTGGAGGCTCTTCTACCGGTGTTGGTTCAACAGGTGGCGCTTCCACCGGTGCTTTTTCCACTGGTTTCTCCTCAACGGGAGGCTCTTCAACTTTAGGTGCAGGTTCTACCGGTTTTTCTTCCGCCGGCTTCAATTGATTCAGCTTATCAATAATAGTCTGCGTAGTTTTTTTACCAGTTTCACTTAACTCAGGAAGAACTTTTTCCAATTCTTTAGCCTGTTCCTTTTCACCTTTGGATTGTGCTTCTGCAGCCGTTATATTGGCATCATCTTCCATGTGTTTATCCAACTCACTGGTCTTTGCTTTTATATCTGCATCGAATAAATTTTCAGCTACACCGTCCATTTCAGGCAACTTTGCTTTATCGTCATGAAGATCTAAAATCTCTTTCTGTAAAGTAGCAGCTTTCGCATCATCCGGATGCTGTGCTTTGGCTACGACCTCATTGGCCGTGATTTCTTGCGAGGCCTCCTGCATTGCTTCTTTCTTCTGAGCAGGAGTAGCATCTTTAGGATCAATTCCTTTTTTAACCAGGTGCTCACTGGCCTTGAATATTAAAAGTGAAAGCGTGACATCGCCTGCGGCCACTAAATTTTTTCCCAATTCACCCATATCATTTGGATCACCGCCGAGCATCTTGGTAGCAGTAGTGATTGGTTGCATGATTGCTTCTGATGAAATACCTTGTTTATCCAAGGCCTCTACGGATGCCAAAAAAGTAACTCCTGCGGGAGTTGCCGTCATTGCTGCAAATACCGCATCTGCCGCAGCACCAACACCAAGAGCCGCTATATTAGCTGTGCGCTCGAAAAAACCACCATACTTGGATTGCTTTATTTTTTCCGGATCCAGTGTTCCATCATCCTTCACTGCACCAATAAGAGTAAAATGTTTCATGGCTTCCGGAACATCTGATCCAGTCATTGCATCTATCATCTTGCCGGTTTTATCCGCGCCGGCTGCAGCCATTTCTTTGATGGCATGAGTAGTGTTGGACAATATTTTTCCAGTAGCAACGTCATTTACTGTTTCGGATACAGCCTTACCTAATTTAAAAAATGGACTTAGAGGATTTTCATCGCTGATCAATTCGTCACCAGGAGTATATCCACCACTGCTGATTTTTCGATCCTCCAATGCTTTTGCATTCTGAGCATATTCCTGTGCCTTTTGATTGTCTCCTTTGGATGCATACGCATTGGCGGCACCCATCCATACATTCGGATCTTGTTGCGCTTCCTGATCATGCAATAAACGATCATACGCATCAATGGCATCATCAAATTTTCCAAGCACATTGGAATAAGTTGCTTTGCGATATAAATTTTCAGGGGTAGATCCTTCGGGAGTAGTGAGCGCAAGATTGGTAGCGATTAAACCATTCTTTGCTTCATAAATAGCATCCGCTTTCTTTTTTACGATGTCGTAATCGTAACCCTTCTTCTCAAGATTCCGGGCATACGATTCACGATTTTTTTCATTATCGAATAAACCGGTTTTATCATCCAACACTTGCTTTTCTACTACCCTGGCAATGTTTACATTTTTCGCAAGAGGAACACTTTTCGTAAGTTGAATTTTTCCTATTGGTTGTTCAATAGGTTTTTCAGCTCGGGTGTCTTTTGGAATTTCGGGAACTTGAATGGTGCCGGTAGCAGGAGTAAGTTGTTGTAATTCGGATTTGTCAGGAGGTGGCTGATCGGGAAGAGCGCTTTGTGCTTCTTCCGGTGTCATTTCTACGATCGTTCCATCGGAAGATCCAGGTGATGCACCTGATGATGTATCCTCTTTTTTTTTTATTAAAGAGGTGACATCGACATCATCTTTTTTAATTAAGGAATTA
>JAHEZB010000505.1 GCA_023251285.1 Chitinophagaceae bacterium
TCTCTCATTTTAAAATATTTTAATCAAAATATGCCTTCAACTAAAGTAGCTCCAGCACAAAGAATCAGTTTTGGAAAAATTGAACATTTGGCGGAAACTCCCGATCTATTAGGGATACAAATTCAATCCTTTAAAGATTTTTTCCAGTTAGAAACCACCCCAGATAAACGTAACATCGAAGGGCTATTTCGTGTGTTTAAAGAAAGTTTTCCCATAAACGATACACGAAATATTTTCATGTTGGAATTCCTCGATTATTTTGTAGATCCACCGCGTTACACTATTGAAGAATGTATCGAAAGAGGTTTGACTTATGCTGTTCCACTGAAAGCAAAATTACGCCTCAGTTGTAACGACGAAGAGCACGTAGATTTTCAAACAATTGTTCAGGATGTATTTCTTGGAAATATTCCTTACATGACCCCTCGCGGTACTTTTGTAATTAACGGCGCTGAACGTGTGGTTGTTTCCCAGTTGCATCGTTCACCAGGTGTTTTCTTTGGACAAAGCACCCATCCAAACGGAACAAAAATATATTCTGCCCGTGTGATTCCTTTTAAAGGAGCGTGGATGGAATTTGCAACAGACATTAATAATGTAATGTATGCATACATCGATCGTAAGAAAAAATTCCCGGTAACCACTTTACTTCGTTCTATCGGTTATGAAACTGATAAAGACATTCTCGAACTTTTTGGAATGGCGGAAGAAGTAAAAGCCGATAAAAAAACATTGCATGCCAATCTTGGAAAACGTTTGGCAGCAAGAGTTTTACGCACCTGGGTAGAAGATTTTGTGGATGAAGATACCGGGGAAGTAGTAAGTCTTGAAAGAAACGAAATCGTTCTGGAAAGAGATACGGTTTTGGATGAAGATAATATAGCTCTGATCCTGGAATTAGAAGTGAAGAGCGTATTCATTCAACGTGAAGAAGTGAGTGGTGATTACGCAATCATTTATAATACATTAAATAAAGATACTTCGAACAGTGAGATTGAAGCGGTTCAGCATATTTACCGTCAATTGCGCGGCGCTGATGCTCCTGATGATGAAACTGCAAGAGGAATTATTGACAAATTATTCTTTAGCGACAAACGTTATGATCTTGGAGAAGTAGGCCGTTATAAAATTAACCGCAAACTTGGCCTGGATTATCCGATCACTAAAAAAGTGTTGACTAAAGAAGACATTATTGCCATCATTAAATATTTGGTATTATTAACCAACGCCAAAAGTGAAATTGATGATATTGATCATTTGAGCAATCGTCGCGTACGTACTGTAGGTGAACAGTTGTATGCTCAATTTGGTGTAGGACTTGCGCGTATGGCTCGTACTATTCGTGAAAGGATGAATGTTCGTGACAACGAAGTGTTTACTCCGGTAGATTTGATTAATGCAAGAACTTTATCTTCTGTAATTAATTCATTCTTTGGAACATCACAGTTATCTCAATTTTTGGATCAGACAAATCCATTGAGCGAGATTACGCATAAACGCCGTATCTCAGCGCTCGGGCCCGGAGGTTTGAGCAGGGAAAGAGCAGGATTTGAAGTACGTGACGTTCACTATTCTCACTACGGTCGTCTTTGTACGATTGAAACTCCGGAAGGTCCGAACATCGGTTTGATTTCTACACTTTGTGTGCATGCGAAGATCAACGAAATGGGTTTTATCGAAACTCCATATCGTAAAGTACATGATGGACATGTAGATATGAAAAAGGTATTTTTCCTGAGTGCAGAAGAAGAAGATTCGGCAAAAATTGCCCAGGCAAATGCGCCTCTTGATGAGAATTCTAACTTTGTTTATGATAAAGTGAAATCGCGTGAAACCGGTGATTTTCCGATTCTCGATAAAGGTGAAGTGGAATATATGGATGTGGCTCCAAACCAGATCGTTGGATTGAGCGCTTCATTGATTCCGTTCCTGGAGCATGATGATGCCAACCGTGCATTGATGGGTTCAAACATGCAACGCCAGGCAGTTCCCTTGATATTACCGGAAGCTCCTATAGTAGGAACAGGTTTGGAAGCAAAAGCTGCAAGAGATGCAAGGATCCAGATTCATGCTGATGGCGATGGAGTGGTCGAATATGTTGATGCAAATGAAATTCATGTGCGTTATAACAGAAACCAGGCTCAGAAGACTGTAAGTTTTGAAAATGACCTGATCGTTTACAGACTTACTAAATTTATTAAAACAAACCAGAGCACTTGTATCAATCTTCGCCCTGCAGTGAAGAAAGGGCAGGCTGTAAAAGCGGGTGATTTCTTAACAGAAGGATACGCTACAAAAGATGGTGAATTAGCATTGGGACGTAATCTGAAAGTGGCTTTCATGCCGTGGAAAGGTTACAACTTTGAAGATGCGATCGTTATCAGCGAAAAAGTAGTAAAAGAAGACCTGTTTACTTCTATCCATATTGATGAATTTGAACTTGAAGTCCGTGATACCAAATTAGGTGAAGAGGAATTGACTCCTGATATTCCAAATATCAGTGAAGAAGCTACCAAAGACCTGGATTCTAATGGCGTTATCAGGGTAGGAGCTCATGTAAAAGAAGGTGATATTATCATAGGAAAAATTACTCCAAAAGGAGAAAGTGATCCTACACCTGAAGAAAAATTGTTACGTGCAATCTTTGGTGATAAAGCCGGTGATGCTAAAGATGCATCTCTGAAAGCGCCAAGTGGAACAGAAGGTGTGGTTATCGATAAGAAATTATTCCAACGCGCCAAGAAAGATAAAAGTGGTAAAGTAAAAGAAAAAACTACTTTAGAAAGAATAGACAAAACGCACGAAAAGAATGAAGCTGATTTGCTGGAATTGTTGGTAAACAAATTACTTACTTTATTAAAAGATAAAACATCAGCAGGTGTAAGCAATAATTTTGGTGAAATGCTGATCGGAAAAGGTGCGAAATTCACAGCAAAAAATCTCGGTAATATTGATTATCAGAATGTGAATCCTTTGGGATGGACCGGTGAAGCGAAAACAGATGATTATATCAATATTTTGCTGCACAATTACAATATTAAATACAACGAAGAATTAGGAAGATACAAGAGGGAGAAGTTTAATATTTCAATTGGTGATG
>JAHEZB010000506.1 GCA_023251285.1 Chitinophagaceae bacterium
GAAATTGTGGACTTCACTGCAAAAAAAATCAATGATCGTGTGCCATTGGTTTTGGGAATCGGCGGGAACAATACCAAAGAAGTGATCGACCATTTTTCCGATTTTTCTTTGGAAA
Source organism: Chitinophagaceae bacterium (assembly GCA_023251285.1). Taxonomy (GTDB): domain Bacteria; phylum Bacteroidota; class Bacteroidia; order Chitinophagales; family Chitinophagaceae; genus Ginsengibacter. The sequence goes on from JAHEZB010000506.1 coordinate 116, forward strand.
ATATTACTGCCATTTTAAGCTCCAGTCCGAACTATAATAAACCTTCACAGGAAGGAATTTTCCAGCATTACAAGGCGATCTCCGATGCGTCATCTTTGCCCATCATCCTGTACAATGTGCCCGGGAGAACTTCCAGTAAGATCACTGCAGAAACGACCTTACGGCTGGCCTCAGAATGTGAAAATATAAAAGGAATTAAAGAGGCCAGCGGCAATATGATCCAATGCATGCATATTTTGAAAAACATGCCAAAAGACTTTTTATTTGTGAGTGGCGATGACCACATCTCACTTCCTTTGATTGCTTGTGGAGCCAAAGGCGTAATCAGCGTTGTTGCGAATTGCTTCCCAAAAGACTTTTCAGAACTCATCCGCTTATCATTGAAAAATGAATTTGAAAAAGCAGCCCCACTTCATTTAAGATTATTGCCCGCTTACGATCTTTTGTTTGTAGAAAATAATCCCGCAGGAGTGAAGGCATTTTGTACGGAATTAAATTTAATAGAAAATGAATTGCGCCTTCCCCTGGTTCCTTTAAGCGCCCCTTTTCATCAAAAAGTAAAGGATTTTATTGCTTTGGTTTCTTAAGAATATCAGTTATGCAAAAATTAAAAAAGCATTTATTTCCTGCCCGACTGATGCGGTCAGGCGGGGTTGCTTTACTGCTTTTCGTTTCTACTGTTTCTTTTGCGCAATATAAAGTTACCTTCCTTGTGAAACAGCCGTCGCTGCTGCATTCTATGGATCACCTGTTTGTTGCAGGCAATTTTAATATGTGGAATCCCGGCGATAGCAGTTATCAATTAAAACCCCATTCAAGCGGAATCTCAAAAATTACTTTGTCATTGCCTGCCGGGAATTATGAATACAAATTCACGAGGGGGAAGTGGCAAAAGGGTGAAACCGATACAGCAGGCAAAGGCATTGCAAACCGCAGTTTGCATTTAAATTCAGACACGACGATCCATATTGATGTTTTGGGATGGGCAGATGATTTTAAATCGAACCAGGTTGCTGCTGAAAAAAATCATTCAGCGTCGAAGAATGTAAAGATCATGGACACTGCTTTTTTTATTCCTCAATTAAAAAGAAGCAGAAGAATCTGGCTTTATCTTCCTCCGGATTATGCAACTTCAAAAAAGAAATACGGGGTATTATACATGCACGACGGACAAAATCTGTTTGACAACGCCACGTCTTATTCCGGCGAATGGGGCGTGGATGAATATTTGGATTCCATTTTTAAAAAAGGAAAAAAGGAAGTGATCGTTGTGGGAATTGACAACGGACTTGCAAGAAGAATGAGCGAATACAATCCCTGGGAATTTCAAAATTTTGGAAAAGGCGAGGGAGATAAATACGTTGATTTTTTAGTAAAGACATTGAAGCCCTATATTGACAAACATTACCGCACTTTCAAAGATAAACCAAACACCTTTATCGCCGGAAGCTCAATGGGCGGCCTTATTTCACTCTATGCGGTTTTAAAATATCCGCAGGTTTATGGCGGTGCCGGAATTTTTTCTCCTGCGTTCTGGACGGCTTCCGGAATTGACAGCACAGTAATTGCAGACGCGAAAAAGATAAACACCAAATTGTTTTTTTACGCGGGAGGCAAAGAAGGAGATTCAATGGTGCCGGATATGAAACGGATCGAAAAAGAAATAAAAGAACGTTCCTCTTCTCCGATACAGGAAAAAATTGATCCGGATGCGCATCACAATGAAGCGGCGTGGAGAAAGTATTTTCCTGATTTTTATGAATGGACGGTGGAGTAGTGAATGGTGAATGGTGAATGGTGAATCGTGAATCGTGAATGGTGAATCGTGAATCGTGAATCAATTCATATTGCTTTCTTACATATTATTTTTCAACTTTTCAATTTCTTTCATCATTCTTTCATCATTCTTTCATAGTGTGATCCTTTCCAGTAAATTTTTTTGCATGTAGGGCATTGCCAGAACTCGGTAAAATGCTTTTTCGTTTTTGGCAAAAGGGAAATATCCACTTCTGCTTTTTCTTTTTTTTCCAGGATTGCATTGCAATAAAGACAGCGCGTAAACGGGTTAAATGAAGGCTGCAGATGGAAATGATCTATTACTTCTTTGAGCTGGTGATACGAGTCTGAACTTTTTATTTGATAAAAAGTAATATCCGGGAACTTTAGAAAATAAGGGGATTTGGACAGAAGGATGCGCTCTTCATTTTTTGCAATTCCATATAAATCTTCTTTCGACCAATCATTTTTATAGACCGTATCAAAACCAAGCATTCTTCGTAACGGCGCCAGTTTTCCCAGATGAACATCAGCACAAAAATGAAGTGTACCAGGCATAAAAGAAATGTAAATTGACAAACGAATTACCGGTTATTTTTCCTCTTATTCAAAGTAAAAATCTCCTTTATTTCTTCATTCACTGGATTTTAATCCATCAAGCTTCACGCTAAATAACACGTTCCTTCTTCCGCAATTTCCGTATTCGGAAAAATTTCACAAGCTTCTTCTTTGAATTTTTCCAATGTATCATACATGGAAGAAAAATGTCCCAATAAAAGTTTTTTTACTCCTGCTTTATTTGCAATTGTTGCAGCTTGTTTGGCAGTAGAATGAAACCTGTCTGACGCTTTTTTTTCCAGATCAGACAAATAAGTGCTTTCATGATAAACTAAATCAACGCCTTTTATTTTTTCTGCTATTGGCTCGTGGAAAGCAGTATCCGCGCAATATGCATAGGATTTCGGTGGTTCGGAAGCAATTGTCAGCAGTTGATTTTTGATTACCTGGTTTTCTTCATTCACAAAATCTTCACCCTGATGCAAATTCTCATAAAATGATTTGGGTACTTTATATTTTTTTACTTCATCCACGATGATCTTTCTCGGATTTTTCTTTTCCCGAAAAAGAAATCCCCAGCATTCTATCCGGTGATTGACGGGGAAGCACTCAACTGAAAATTTTTTATCTTCAAAAAGAATTTCTTCT
>JAHEZB010000507.1 GCA_023251285.1 Chitinophagaceae bacterium
GGGATTATTATGAAGTAAAATTTAATGATGAAACGCGTAAGGAATACTGGTTTGATAGCACCTGGCATCCAACGACTTTCAGGATTGAAGACATTAAAATAAAAAACCGTCCTGATTATTTAGACACAGTCGCTTATACAAATATTGGCCCGGTGATGTATGATAAAAGTTTTGATGGCGAAAGAAATACCCATGAAAAAAATTACGCGGTAAGATGGAAAGCGCATGATGCGAGCAACGAATTGAAAATGTTTACTCTGTTGAATAAAGCAAAGAATTATAATGATTATTTGCAGGCGATAAAATATTTACACACACCCGGACAGAACTGCATTTTTGCCTGTAAGAACGGCGACATTGCTATTTGGGATCAGGGCGAATTTCCGGCAAAATGGTATCGCCAGGGAGATTTTGTAATGCCGGGAACGGATAGTACTTATTTCTGGCAGGGAATGATTCCGCAGGATGAAAATCCACACCTGGTAAATCCGGAAAGAGGATTTGTAAGTAGCGCAAACCAACTGCCAGCAGATACAACATATCCATATTATCTGGGCGGCAGTTATCCTCCTTACCGCGGTTGGGAAATCAATAAAAGACTGGAGTCGATGAACGACATTACCCCACAGGATATGATGAAATTGCAAACTGATAATTACAACGTTTTTGGAGAAATGGCGCTTCCTGTTTTGATAAGAAATATGCAGGTGGATAAACTTTCTCCGCAGGAGAAAAACTATTTTGAAATTCTCAGAAACTGGAACTTAAGAAATGATACTGCTTCAAAAGGCGCCACATTATTTGTAGTAACATGGGACAGTTTGGAAACAACTGTTTGGAAAGATGAATTTTTAAAAAGCGGTCTGGAATTATTATGGCCTTCGGAAAGTACCTTGCTCGATGATATTCATAAATATCCCAACTTTAAATATTTTGACAATATCAATACTGCAAAAATTGAATCATTGCCCGATGACGTAACCGATGCATTTAAAAAAGCGGCTGCGGTAATTAGAAAAGCAGACGAAAACAGAACACTCGAATGGGCAAAATACAAAGACACACGTGTAGAACATTTGGCGCGAATTGATGCTTTCAGCAGGTTGCATTTGCCGATTGGCGGCGGTACAAATACGATTAATGCAGCAAAAGAACAACACGGTCCAAGCTGGCGCATGATCGTATCATTAACTCCTGAAACCGAAGCATGGGGAATATATCCGGGAGGAGAAAGTGGAAACCCGGGAAGTCGATTTTATGATGATTTTGTAACAGACTGGGCGCTTGGAAAATATTACCAACTGTGGGTAATGAAAGCATCGGAGGCAAATGATCCGAGAGTAAAATGGACAATGAGTTTTAATTAATTATTAAATTATTAAATTATTAAATTATTAAATTATTGCTGATGCTCAGCAAACAAATATATAACGCTGATTCTTGTTCACAGAACATCTGCCAATCCGCCAAGATTCGTGTCTTCACTCCGCCTCGGTTCGTGTCTTCACTCCGCCTCGGTTCGTGTCTTCACTCCGCCTCGGTTCGTGTCTTCACGAACCGGTATTACCGACTGGGTTCGTGTCTTCACGAACCGGTATTACCGACTGGGTTCGTGTCTTCACGGACCTGTATCCAGGGGAAAAGATCGTCGGAGAAAATCACCAACCATGGCCCGGCCCAACTCGATTTTTAATCATGCAATACGACCATTCACATTCACCGGCAATTTACCGTTCACAACAACTCACTTAAACATGAAATTCCTGACAACAACAATCCTCATTATTCTTTTTAGCTTTCTTTTCTGCTTATATTTCCCCTGGTGGACCATTGCCATCGTGGCTTTCATTATTGCCATCCTCATTCCACAACCCCACCTTGCTTCATTTATTTCAGGGTTCGTTGCTTTGTTTTTGTTATGGGGAATAATGAGTTTGTGGATCAGCACCAGCAATGGTAATATTTTGGCCCACCGTGTATCTTTATTGATTTTCAAGGCCGATAGTCCTTATTTATTAATTTTCGTTACCGCTCTTATTGGTGCGATGGTAGCCGGCTTTGCTGCTTTGACGGGAAGCTTTTTGAGAAAGGAAAAAATGGTGAAAAGGAAACCAGAAATTCTATAAACGTTCAGGAATACTTATGTCATTAATATCAGCAGAAAAAAAATTATGGCATTCAACACAACAGTCGCAAACAGGATCAGGCAGCATCTGTCAGAATTTACTGAATTAAAAGTTGAAGAAAAGAAAATGTTTCGCGGACTCACATTTATGGTGAACGATAAAATGTGTATCAGTGTGAGTGGCGAAAATTTAATGTGCCGCTTTGATCCTAACCTGCAGGATGAAGTTGCGGAAAAAACGGGTTACCAGCCGGTGATTATGAAAGGTAAAGAATATAAAGGCTATTGTTACGTACAACCAATCGGTTTTGAAAAAGAAAAGGACCTTAAATATTGGCTCCAAATATGCCTTGAGTTTAATAAAAGAGCAAGGTCATCGAAAGGAAAAAACAGCAAGGATCATTAAATAAAAATGCCAAAAACCGGTTATTTATAAGTCAGGAACAATTGAAAGCTTTTCGGGCAAACTGTTTACCTGGTCACGATTCAACTCTCCGATTTTTTTTATTAGGCGTTATTATCAATAGCACGAATCTGGTCAATCATAATATCACAGTCTTCCTTTAGATTCGAAGTTCCTTTTTCGAGTGAAACACGCAGGATTTTTGCGTCCGGCTTCACGTTTGTTGTTATCGGACAGATAATTGTTGAAGGATGAAATCTATTCAGCAAATCAGTTTGTACAATTACAACCGGCCTTGCTTTTCCTGTATCTGTCCCATATATTGGATTCAGATCAGCTATCCCAATTTCATGCTGGGTAATCTTCATCAATCTATTTTTTCAAATTCAGCAAGAACTTTCATGGATTCTTCACGAACCAATTTTGAATCTTTTTGCAATTGGTTTGAAATTAATTTTCTTTTTTGCAGAAGATTATAAGATTCTACCGCCTGATTTATATAACGGTTCCGGCTTTTATGCGTTTTTGAAATTATTGTTTCTGCTTCGTTAAACACCTGATC
>JAHEZB010000508.1 GCA_023251285.1 Chitinophagaceae bacterium
AAACAAACAAATACTGAAACTTTCTGTTTACAGAAGCCTTATAATGTTACTATTTCTTCTCATCTTCCTTATGTAAAAACTCGCGAAGCACATATTGTAAAATGCCACCGTGACGGTAATACTCAATTTCAATAGAAGAATCCATTCGGGCAATCACATTGAAATTTATTTGGCTTCCATCTGATTTTACCGCTGTCACCTGCACTTCTTTCAAAGGTTTTATATCTTTCGCTATTCCGGAAATGGTATACGTTTCATTTCCGGTCAGTCCAAGGGTTTGCGCGGTGTCTCCTTCTTTATATTGCAGCGGTAGCACACCCATTCCAACCAAATTGCTTCTGTGAATACGCTCATAGCTTTCAGCGATGACTGCTTTTATCCCGAGCAAAAACGTACCTTTTGCCGCCCAGTCCCTCGATGAGCCGCTACCATATTCTTTTCCGGCTAAAACGATCAGCGGCGTATTCGTTTCTTTGTATTTCATTGCCGCATCGAATACAGACATTTCCTCTCCTGTCGGCAAATATTTCGTGTAACCACCTTCCCTGGAAACAAGCTGATTTTTAATACGAACATTTGCAAAAGTACCCCTGGTCATTACCTGGTCATTACCGCGCCGCGATCCATAAGAATTGAAATCTTTGGCATCAACGCCCTGGCTTATCAGGTATTGGCCGGCAGGTGAATTGTGGTTGAAAGAACCGGCAGGGGAAATATGATCGGTAGTGACACTATCACCCAGCATCAGCAAAACCCTTGCTCCTTCTACATCGATCAACGCTTCGGCCAGGTCAGAAATATTATAAAAGAACGGAACTTCTTTTACGTAGGTAGAACTTTTATCCCACACATACAATTTATCTTCCGGTACATTTAATTTTCGCCAAATCTCATTTCCTTCAAATATTTCTCCATAGCTTTTTGCAAAATCTTTTGGAGAAAGTACCTGGCTCATAATATCATTGATCTCATCATCCGTTGGCCAGATGTCTTTTAAATACACAGGTTGCTGATTTGGATCGTAACTGATCGGATCATTTATTAAATCGATATCTACGCGTCCCGCAATCGCATACGCAACCACCAGCATTGGCGACATTAAAAAGTTCATTCTTACCTGCGGATGAATGCGGGCTTCAAAGTTTCTGTTGCCGGAAAGAACCGAAGCTACTACCAAATCATGTTCTTCAACTGCTTTTGAAATATAAGGGGGTAAAGGCCCCGAATTGCCGATGCAGGAAGTACAACCATAACCAACCAGGTGAAATTGAAGAGCTTCCAGGTCATCGAGCAGATCCGCTTTTTCAAGATAATCCGTTACCACTTTTGATCCCGGTGCCAACGATGTTTTTACCCATGGCTTCACGTCCAACCCATGTTCGCGTGCTTTTCGGGCTACCAAACCTGCACCGATCATTACAAAAGGATTAGAAGTATTCGTACAGGAAGTAATTGCGGCAATAGCGATCGAACCATCTGTAACCTCAAATTTTTCCTGCCCGAGGGTGATCCAAACGGTTTTCATACCGTTATATTCTTTTTCTTCAATCCTGGTATTAGGAGGCATCGGTACTGGTTTATCCACCGGCTGACTACCACCTTCTGCAAACCAGCGGGAAATTTGTTCAACCGGTTTCAGATAATGACGCCCATAATTCTTTTCCATTAATTCATAAAAACGGTCTTTTAAATTTTTCAACAAAATTTTATCCTGCGGCCTTTTTGGTCCCGCAACAGTTGGCTGAATAGAACTCAAATCAAGTTGCAATACATCGGTATATTTTATATTTTCATCACCGGTTCTCCACAGAAGATTGGTTTTACAGTAATCTTCTACCAGTTTTACCTGCTCTTCCGAGCGGTTACTTTTCCGCATATACTCAAGCGTCTTCTCGTCTATAGGAAAATAAGTGATGGTACAGCCAAATTCAGGAGACATGTTTCCAATCGTAGCCCGGTCAGGAACTGAAAGATGATCTAATCCGTCTCCAAAAACTTCAACAAATTTGCCTACTACCCCATGTTTTCTTAAAAGCTCGGCAATATTTAAAACGAGGTCTGTTGCGGTAGAACCCAATGGCAGTTTACCTGTCAACTTTAAACCGATCACCTGTGGCATGATAAAATATATAGGCTGGCCGAGAATTGCCGCTTCTGCTTCGATTCCGCCAACGCCCCACGCTACTACGCCAATTCCGTTTACCATTGGAGTATGACTATCTGTGCCAACTAAAGTATCCGGAAAAATTTCTCCGTTTCTTTCAATTACTCCTTTGGATAAAAATTCAAGGTTTACCTGGTGACAAATGCCCATTCCCGGCGGTACCACACTGAAATTATTGAAAGATTTTTGCGCCCATTTCAAAAATGAATATCGCTCATGATTACGCTTATATTCCTCATCCATATTTCTTTTGTAGGCGTATTCGGTTCCAAAATAATCAACCTGGACGGAGTGATCAATGATGAGGTCAACAGGGATCAATGGATTAATTTCATCCGGATTCTTTCCTTTTCGCGCAATTTCAGCACGAAGAGAAGCAATATCCACAACCGCGGGAACACCGGTAAAATCCTGCATCAATACACGAGCAGGTTTGAAAGGAATATCTTTATCTGAACCACTCGGCTTCCAGCCTAAAATCGTTTCGATATTTTCTTTTGTTATTGCAAAATCATCAAAATTGCGCAAGGCATTTTCCAATAAAATGCGAATTGAGAAAGGTAATTTTGAGATATTGTGACCTTGCTTTTCCAATTCTGGCAGACTGTAATAGGTAAAGTTTCCGTTTTTGGTGTTTAATAACTTTTTAATTTGATAAGGATCTTTTGCCATAATTAAACATTTATTTATTCTGAAGGAAGTATAATTCAATGGTTTCTTTTTAATTCATCTCAATCTTATTATTGTTGAATGAATAAAGTCAATATAACACTTTTTAAAAGAAAAGCATCCTAAAATTGTTCTATCACTATCTTTTCTTCTTTTACTCCCAGATTCAGAAGGTCTTTATGAATTGCTTCAACCATTGGATCAGGGCCACAGATGTAAAAGTATTGATCAAAATCGGTTATTTGTTTACCAAGCA
>JAHEZB010000509.1 GCA_023251285.1 Chitinophagaceae bacterium
AAATAAAAGAGGCGATTATTTAAAGCAATTCTGGGATGTAGTGAATTGGGGAAAAGCTTCTGAAAATTTTGAAAACGCGCAATAGGATTTTTGAAGTATTTTTTACAAACCGTCATTTTTGTGACGGTTTTTTTATTTTATTTTCAGCAAACAAAAAATTAAGCGATTTATTTATTTTCCCAGTAATTGAGCCAATCAATCATGCGGCTGGTAAACCCATATTCATTATCGAACCATGCTACAACCCGTGCATGATTTCCAATGACAGCTGTTTGGGTGCCATCAATAATACATGAATGGCTGTTTCCTTTTATGTCCAGCGAAACCAGTGGCTCTTCGGTATAATCGAGAATCCCTTTGTATTCATTTAATGCAGCGGTTCTGAATAAACTGTTTATTTCTTCTGAACTTGAATCGCTTTTTAATTGAATTGTAAAAGAAGCCATTGCACCATTTGCAACCGGAACTCTTGTTGAAAAAACATTTATTTTATCTTTCAATGCTGGAAACAATCTGTTGAGAGATTTCTGGAGATCAATCGCGACGGGAATAATAGATTCAGCCGCAGCACGGCCTCTGCGAAATTGAGTATGTGGCATATCCACAAGCGCCTGCCGCGAAGTGTATGAATGAAGAATATTTACATGAAGTGATTGAATGCCAATTGAATTTAAAATATAAAGCACATGAACTGAGCAATTGGTCATGCAGCCGCCCGGAGACAAAATATCCAGCTGTTTAGCAAAGCCATTTTGATTGAATCCATAGACGAGTAAAGGAACGTCGTCAGAGCCGGTAGTGGATAACAAAACCTTTTTTGCACCGGCAGTTAAATGTTTTGAAGCGCCTGCATGATCAGTAAAAGCACCGGAGCACTCCAACACCACATCAACATTTAGTTCTTGCCACGGAAGCTGTTCAGGATCTGCGTTTTTAAATGCCTGAACTTTTATTCCATTCACCACAAGTGAATCATTTGCGGCATTTATTTGATCTGCATAAGTACCATAAACTGAATCATACTTTAAAAGATAAGCAAGATTTTCAACAGGCATGATGTCATTTACAGCCACTATTTCAAACTGTTTATTCTCAATTAATCTTCTGAATAAAAGCCTGCCGATCCGCCCCATCCCATTTATTGCAATTCTCATCCTCTAAATAATTTTTAATGATGCAAATATCCGTAAGAAAAATTTATTGGTCACTGAATTAAACAAGGAGAAATTACAATAAGCAAACGTTTATAACGATTTTAATTTCATCAACCGAGAAAAAAAATGGCACAAGAGTTTCCCTGTGCCATTGAATAAATTTTCTTGTGCTAATCTCTTTTACATTCCCGTCATAAGAGCGATAGCCGCCATGATGCCGAGAAATAATAAAATTATTCCGATAGCAACAAATGTGTCGTGCAGTTCAACAGAGTTGATTTTCATAACCTAAATTTTAATATTAATAAAATAATTACAAAAAGCCTGTTTTGAAAGGAAATTGGAAAAGATAGGATTATGACTAGTTTATCAGGGGAGGGGATTAACACAAATCTAAAAAAAAATATTGAAAATTGCAATTTTTTCCAAAAAAACTGCTAAATGCTTCCGTTGATTAAAAAAAGAAGTGTGTGAGAAATAATTGGCAATTACCGTTTCTATCCAACTTTTTCTTCCAGCAACATCAATTTCTCAAATAATATTTCATATTCGGCATTATCTTTCAATAATTGCTGCGCTTTTTGAGAATACTTTTTTTCTGCTTCAACAAATTTTTGATTGTCCGAATATATTTCGGGAAGCGCGAGGTTCGCTTCCAACTGTTTTTTCTCCTGTGTGCCTTTTGCAATTTTTTCCTCCAACTGCTCAAATTGTTTTTTCAATTTTTGCAATTCTTTCTGCTGCTCGCGGTTTTCAGGATTATGATGGGTTGATTTTTTTTCTGTTATTACTGATTTTTTTGCAGGAGCCGATTCTTTCTTTTTTGATTCTATATTTTCGCTGGCTTTTCTTTCCTGTTTCCAGCGCTCCCATTCATCATAAGTACCTACAAATTCTTTGATCTGATAATCCTGGATCTCCCAGATCTTATTAGCAGTTTTATTTACAAAATAACGATCGTGACTAACAAGAATATAGCTGCCTTCGTATTTATTCAGAGCTTCGATCAACAGGTCCACAGAATGCATATCCAGGTGATTGGTAGGTTCATCCAGCAACAAAAAATTGGCTTTGCTGACAATGGTTTTTGCCAAAGCAACGCGCGCTTTTTCCCCCCCACTTAACACTTTTATTTTTTTATCTACATCATCGCCACTAAATAAGAAACAGCCCAATAATGTTCTCAGTTCAAGTTCTGTCTTTCCACTTCCCGAGTAATTCATTTCCTCCAAAACTGTATGTTCAAGATTCAGCGCTTCCAACTGATGTTGTGCATAAAATGCATCTTTCACATTATGGCCTTCGATTCTTTCGCCTTCAAAAGGTTCTACACCGGCAACCATTCTCAATAATGTTGACTTTCCTTTTCCGTTAGCTCCGATCAATCCGATTTTATCGCCGCGATTAATTTCAGCACCGGTATGTTCTACAATTTTTACATTTCCAAAACTTTTGCTCGCATCCCTTAAAGTACATAAAATTCTTCCGGGCTGATGTCCAATGGTAAAATTGATGCGCATGTTTGGCCTTTCCAAATCAGTGTTCTCAATGCGTTCAATTTTATCAAGGCGCTTCATGATACTCTGTGCCTGTGCAGCTTTTGAAGCTTTTGCTTTAAATCGCTCTACAAATTTTTCCTGCTGGCGAATGTAGTCCTGTTGATTTTCATACGCCCGTTTTTGCAATTCAATCCGTTGTTCTTTTTCCTGTAAATAATATGAATAATTGCCAGTATAAAAATGCAATTCCTGTTGATACAATTCAACGATTTTAGTTACCATTCTGTCGAGAAAATAACGGTCGTGCGAAACGATTACAACAGAACCTCGATAATGTTGCAGATATTTTTCGAGCCATTCAATAGAAGGTAAATCGAGGTGGTTTGTAGGTTCATCAAGCAACAACACATCGGGATTCATTAAAATCATTTTT
>JAHEZB010000510.1 GCA_023251285.1 Chitinophagaceae bacterium
ATCGCCCAATAACCTTTTAAATTGTTGCTGATCTTCAGGAGTAGTAATAATTAAAATTTCACTAATCCCTGCCAGCATCAAAGTGGACAATGGATAATAAATCATTGGCTTATCATAAATCGGCATTAACTGTTTGCTGATGCCCATTGTAATTGGATACAATCGGGTGCCAGAGCCGCCGGCTAAAATAATTCCTTTCATTAGTTATCTTTTTTCGTATTGTTCCTGGTAATAATTCTGATAATTTCCGCTGGTTACTTCATTCAACCATTCGCTGTTATTCAAATACCAATCAATTGTTTTTGACAAACCTTCTTCAAACTGCAAAGACGGTTTCCATCCAAGTTCATTTTTCAATTTTGTCGCGTCAATTGCATAACGCAAATCATGACCAGCCCTGTCTTTCACAAAAGTGATTAGTTTTTCTGAAGTTCCTTTTTCACGGCCTAATTTTTCATCCATTTGCCTTGTTAGCTCTTTAATAATGTCAATGTTTTTCCATTCATTGTGACCACCAATATTGTATGTTTCTCCAATTTTTCCATTGTGGAAAATCGTATCAATCGCACGAACATGATCTTCTACAAAAAGCCAGTCACGCACATTTTCACCTTTTCCATAAACAGGAATTGGGTTGTTATTAATGATATTGTGAATTGCCAACGGAATTAATTTTTCCGGAAAATGAAACGGCCCATAATTATTGGAACAGTTGGAAACAATTACCGGTAAGTGGTACGTGTGATAATAAGCTCTCACAAAATGGTCGGAGGAGGCTTTGGACGCTGAATACGGGCTCCGCGGGTCATAAGCCGTTTCTTCCGTAAAAAATCCTTCTTCACCCAAACTTCCATAGACTTCATCAGTAGAAATATGATAAAATAATTTTCCCTCAAAATCATTTTTCCATGCTTCTTTTGATGTTTGCAATAAAGAAACAGTTCCCAAAACGTTCGTTTTGACAAATGCCAAAGGATCGGTGATGGAACGATCAACATGGCTTTCTGCCGCGCAATGAAGCACGCTGGTAAAATCGTATTTTTCAAAGAGATCTTTTACCAGGTCCATATCAAGAATATCCCCTTTTACAAAAGTGTAATTCGGTTTATTTTCTATGTCTTTCAGATTTTCAAGATTACCGGCATAGGTAAGTTTGTCGAGATTTACGATTGTGTAATCCGGATATTTATTTACAAACAATCGCGTCAGATTAGATCCTATAAAACCGGCGCCCCCGGTTATTAAAATGATTTTTTTCATTTATAAAATTTGATATGTAACGACCGCGCAAATTTATATATTAATTGTTGCATTAAAGAGCTTCCTGATTTGTCAAAAAGCCCGAAGGTGTGCAGTAAATCAACAAATAATAAAGATTTTTCTTTGCAAAAAAAAACAGTTGAACCGTTTTCTGTTCTTTAGAAAGTAAATGATAAATTTGAGGATGAACAATTTCAACAATCATCTTCGCCAAATCATATTACTGGGAATAGTGCTCTTGATTGGAATATTGATTATCCGTCATTTTTATGTTTTCTTGCCAGGGGTATTGGGTTCGATTACGTTATATATCCTCAGCAAGAATTCTTATTTCTATCTAATCGAGAAAAGAAAATGGCGACGCCAATGGACGGCTCTTTTATACATTTTGGGTTATACAATTATTATTGCTTTGCCCGTCTACCTGGCAGTGGTATTGCTTTTGCCAAAAATAGTAGCGGTTTTCAACAATCCGGTGCAACTGATGGTTGCACTAAAAATTTTTTCTGCAAAAGTGCAGGGTGCAACCGGCATCCAATTGGCGAATGTTGAAACGCTTCAAAACGCTACCAAGAATATTGCCAGCAAACTGCCGCAGTTTTTGACCGGCACTGCCAATTTTGTTACCAATCTTCTTTTAATGTTTTTCGTGTTGTATTACATGCTTATTCACGGCCGTAAAATGGAAGAATACATACACGATTTTATTCCACTGAAAAATAAAAACCGGGAAATGCTCAGCATCGAAACACACCTGATGATCCGTGCAAATGGTATTGGAATTCCTTTACTAGCCATCATCCAGGGGCTTGTTGGCGCGCTCGGATATTTTATATTTGGAATAAAGGAAGTAGGTGTGTGGGGTTTTCTTACCGGTGTTGCTTCTTTAATTCCAATTGTCGGAACCGGAATCATCTGGGTGCCACTGACGGTTTATTTACTTGCCAGCGGACAAACATGGCAGGGCATAGGTTTAGGGATTTATTCACTCGCTATCCTTACGAATGTTGATTATGTAGCAAGGATTACCTTGCTTCGCAAAATTGGAAATGTACATCCTTTAATCACTATTTTTGGAATTATCGTTGGAGTAAGTATGTTCGGTTTTCTTGGATTGGTGTTTGGACCATTGCTGATCAGTTATTTTATTTTATTGGTAAAAATTTACCGTAATGAATTTAACTCCGTGCCGATAACTCCTTTGCATACTGAGGAAGAAGTAGTTGGAATTATAAGTCATGGACCTGAGGCTAAAAAATAAAGCTGCTGATTTTTTTCGTTCTGCTTTTTTTAAATGCACCCTAGGATTAAATGCTAAAAATTACACGAGAAACTAAACAACTTCTTCAACCATTAAGAAATAAAGTGATTTTATGGAACACATCTTACATTTATCAAAAGATAAAAAATTAAAGAAGGTCATTGATACACAGCCGCCTTTCATTTTACAAAAAAGAAATAGAGTTTATCTGCGTTTGTGTTCGTCGATCTTAAGCCAGCAATTGAGCACAACGGTTGCAAAAGTGTTGTACGCACGATTTTTAGGACTATATAATGGTAAAGAACCAACCGCAAAACAAATTCTAGAAACACCCGTGGAAACATTTCGTAGTATCGGATTTTCCAATGCAAAAGCTTCTTATGTCCATAATGTTTGTCGCTTTTTTATTGAGAATAAGATTACGGATGCTCAATTGCACCAGATGACGAATGAAGAGGTAATTGAATTACTGACACAAATAAAAGGTGTGGGAAAATGGACGGTGGAAATGATCTTAATGTTTACCCTCGGACGCGAAGATGTTTTCGCCCTGGATGATTTG
>JAHEZB010000511.1 GCA_023251285.1 Chitinophagaceae bacterium
TTCATAGCGGGTAACGCCAAACACACCGGTAGTAAGGGTTCCTGTTTTATCAAACAACAAAACGGTTATCTTACGTGATTCTTCAAATGCAGTTCTGTTTCGTATCAGCAAACCATTTTGCGCTGATACTGCTGTGGAAATGGCCACGACCAATGGAATGGCCAAACCAAGCGCATGAGGGCAGGCGATCACCATTACTGTAACCATACGCTCCAGAGCGAATACAAAGGGGTAACCTGCAATCAACCAGACTGCCAATGTTCCAAAGCCAATAGCCAATGCAATGTAGGTAAGCCATTTGGCCGCCCGGTCTGAAAGATTTTGCATTTTTGATTTTGCTTTTTGCGCATCTTCCACCAGTTTAATTACCTTATTCAAATAACTGTCTTTTCCGGTATGTTCCACTTTTATGGTAAGCGAACCATTGCCGTTAATAGAACCTCCGATCACTTTGCTGTCCTTTTCTTTTTTCACCGGTTTTGATTCGCCGGTCAGCATAGATTCATTTAAATAGCTGCTTCCTTCCAGGATAATGCCATCAGCAGGAACTTTCTCTCCGGGCTTAACCAGTATAGAATCATTCTTTTCCAGAAGGCTAAGCTTCACATCTTCAATTTGGCCATCCGCTTTAACCCTGTGAGCTTCTGCCGGCATCATACTTACCAATAATTGCAAAGCTTTGGATGCACCAAGAACTGATTTCATTTCCAGCCAATGCCCTAATAACATAATGTCAATCAAGGTAGCCAGCTCCCAAAAAAAGTCAACACCTTTCAAACCAAAAACGGTGGCGGTGCTATAAAAATAAGCAACTGAAATAGCCATAGCGATAAGGGTCATCATACCCGGGCCTGATTTTTTTATCTCGTTCCAAAAACCTTTCAAAAAAGGCCAGCCACCCCAGAAATAAACAATAGATGAAAGTGCAAAAAGAATATATGGATTATCAGGCAGCAACCATTTATATCCAAAAAAATCCTGGATCATTGGCGAAAAAACAAGTATCGGAATAGTGATAATTGTGGAAACCCAAAAACGCTTTTTAAAATCCTTTATCATCATTTTATGATGATCATGGCCTGCCTTTCCCATAGGAATAGCGCCATCGTCGTCGTGATCCATCTTTGAGTGATCCATCTTTGAGTGATCCATCTTTGAATGGTCCAACTTTGAATGGTCCAACTTTGAGTGATCCATTTGTTTCTTTTGATTATGTTCTTTATGATCCATAATTATTGATTTTTAAGATTGCGAATATTTGAACAATATTATATTAAAATATTTCTTTTCAATACATACTGGTTCATTTAATACACCTTATTTTCCGACAGGTGTATTTCTTGTCTGATTATTTTTGGGTATCAATTTGATTTTTCCATTTCCAGTTTCTCACTTCCGACATATCCATACCTTCTTTTCTGATATAATTTTTATGCTCTATCAGCTTATCCTGCATCTCCTGTTTCAGGTAAGCGGTTTTATCTTTTAATTGCGGCAGCCTGTCAATCACATCCTGCACCAGGTCAAACCGGTCTAATTGATTTAATACGGTCATGTCAAATGGTGTGGTGATAGTTCCTTCTTCTTTATAGCCACGCACATGAAAGTTGATATGATTGGTTCGCCGATAGGTAAGCCGGTGAATAAGCCAGGGATAACCATGAAAAGCAAAGATTACCGGTTTGTCTTTTGTAAAAAAAGTATCAAAGTCTTTGTCATTTAATCCATGCGGATGCTCTGTCTCGGGTTGCAATCTCATTAAATCAACCACGTTCACAACACGCACTTTCAGGTTGGGTAATTTTTCATGAAGAATGGAAACAGCAGCCAGCGTTTCCAGCGTAGGCACATCACCAGCACAAGCCATCACCACATCCGGTTCTATATCTTTGTCATTGCTTGCCCATGACCAAATTCCTATACCTTTAGTACAATGCATAACAGCTTCATCCATTGTGAGCCATTGGGGTGCGGGATGCTTGCCCGCTACTATCACATTTACATATTGCCTGCTACGAAAACAATGATCCATTACCGATAACAGACAGTTGGCGTCGGGCGGCAGGTAAACACGGACTACTGATGCTTTTTTATTCATAACTACATCAAGAAATCCGGGGTCCTGGTGGGTAAAGCCATTATGATCCTGCCGCCAAACGTGGGAAGCTAAAAGAATATTGAGTGAAGCAATTTTCCTGCGCCAGGGCAATTGCGATGCAACTTTTAGCCACTTGGCATGCTGGTTAAACATACTGTCAATGATATGAATGAAGGCTTCATAACAATTGAACAATCCATGCCGTCCTGTTAAGAGATAGCCTTCCAACCAGCCTTCGCACTGGTGCTCACTCAGCATCTCCATTACGCGTCCTTCTTTTTTAAGAAATTCGTCTGTTTCAATTACCGGCAGCTCCCATTGCCGGTTTGTAACTTCAAATACAAAATTCAATTTGTTTGAAAGTGTTTCATCAGGTCCAAAAATCCTGAAATTCTTTTGATCTGTATTTTCTTTAATGATGTCCCTTATAAACTTCCCTAGCGTCAGGGTATCACCAGTCCCCATCTTTCCTTTTACCGGTAAGTCAATGCCGTAATCACGAAAATCAGGCATCCGTAGATTATGAAGCAACAGGCCTCCGTTGGCATGTGGATTACCGCCCATACGCCTTTCACCTTTCGGCGCAAGGTCAGCCAGTTCAGGTAAAAACCGCCCGCCTTCATCAAATAGCTCTTCGGGTTTGTAGCTTCTCAACCATTCTTCCAATTGTTTTAAGTGTTCAGGATTTGTTGCAGGATTGGTAATTGGAACCTGGTGAGCACGGAAATTACCTTCTATCTTGAAGCCATCAACATATTTGGGGCCCGTCCATCCTTTGGGCGATTTCAAAATAATCATAGGCCAATGCGGACGCTCGGCATTTTTATTTTGAACGGCATTTTCTTTTATTTCTTTTATCTCTTCAATCACTTTATCCAGCAAAGCCGCCATTTTCCCGTGCATTTCCATCGGTTCATCACCTTCGATTAAATATGGTTTCCAGCCATACCCTAAAAAAAGTTGCTCTAATTCTTCGTTTCCAA
>JAHEZB010000512.1:0-702 GCA_023251285.1 Chitinophagaceae bacterium
AATATTCAGATAATTCCTGGTCTCCGATCAATATTTTACCATCAACAACTCTTGCAGACTTTACCCGGTTTAATAATGCAGCAAGCGCCACATTTCCAATTTTATGGGTGGAATCTGTACTCAAAAAAGGAGGAAATTGTAACTTTTCTTTCTTCATTGCCGCGAAATTGAAGTAACTATCAAATTTGAATTCATCCAATAATCTATTCGCACACCTCTATCATCCCGTTCAAGATTGTTTATAAAACCAAGATAAATTTAGCAATAAATTATAAACATATTCAAAATAATTTCAAGCTGAAAAAAACATCATTTTTTGTAGAATCAATTCATCATTAATTAACTGCAGGAATCACATTGCATTTTGATATCCGCTTTTCATTGTAAAAACTTCGCTCATCAATTAAATGGCAAAAATTTTGAGTGTTTACAACTAAACATTCCTTTATGAAACACATTAAACAGGCACTTATCATTATTTGCAGCATGGTGCTTTTCGCATGCACAAGCACGCCAAACAAGGATAATGGAGACAAAAATTCAACCCCTTCTGGCGACTATTCTGCAGGAAATTCGGATAGTGCAAACGTGCACGATACTTTGCACCCGGTACAACCAAACGGGATGGATACAACAGGCGAACAAACAGGAAGAATGAATAATCCGGCGAAAGGCAGTAGCCAGGCTGCAACGACTCCTGCG
>JAHEZB010000512.1:712-3077 GCA_023251285.1 Chitinophagaceae bacterium
CTGCGAGTAATCAACCTAAAAAAAGTACAACTCCTAAAAAATAAGTAACCCAATTATTCGCAAAGACGAATGGTGTTTGCTTTGTCGGTGCTAAATTGTATTTTATTTACTTTGTCTGCCTGGTCATAATACAGGATCAATACTCCATAAGAAGTTTGAAATGCATCCCAGTTTTTATCTTTCATCTGGGGTGCACCGAGCCATTGAAACAAACTATTCCTCGACGCATGCATCAGTGGCAGGCTTAGCTTTCCTTTAAAATCAGGCCCTATTTCTATATAATCGCGCCTTGTATAAAATGAAACACCTTTGTCTTTATAATACACGCCTCCACCACATTTGGAAGAATCGCCTTCCTCCTGGAAGCTTGTAAAACACGGCAGATTTGCCCTGATCTGATCGACAGTTGCGTTTGGAAATATGATCCCATTCACACTTCCCTTCAAAATATCAATATTAAGATCCGGGCATTTGGGAGTAGTATGAAGCTGTGCAGTAGCGATGACAGAGAATAAGAAAGCAGATAAAAACACAAAGCATGTTTTCATAAAAGGGATAGATTTTTTTAGATTAAAAAAGAGTTTCTTTCATAAAGCAAATTTCCTGCTAAACTTTCTTCTTTGTCAAAAGCCTTATTTTATGCGGCCGAATTTCAAATGATTATTGTTTACGACGCCAGTGATAACAGCTGATATTTTAAAGAAAAAAGCCATTTTCTACTTAAATAACAGAAATAATGTTTTATAAGTGTTTGTTTTCGAATGTATTATTCAGCTTATCTTTTTGGCAGCATTTTTGCTTCTTCTATATAAAATGAATTCAATCAATTCATTTGCTCCAATAGCCTTTTCCAATATCTATGATTTTCCGTTCAATTTCATTCTGGAAAACTACCCGTTTTAATTTATTATTGAAGAACCTACGAACTTGGGCAACTTAACGTTGCCCTTTTTTTGCATTTTTTTGAGTCGAAATCACGCTTATTTATTTGTTTGCTGAATCTTTTTGAAAAAAGCACTTCACAAGCAAAGGGTTACCGGATCAGCTTTTTTAGCTGTAAATAACTCCAGGCGCTAAATGGCAGAATAATCAGTAACCCAAAAGAATAAACGTTTCTTGTTGTGAAAAAGACAATCAAAGTAATAGCAAGAACATACAAAGGATAAAAGAAGAATAACAATCCGGTCATTACAGAATCATAATGATCATGAGCGCGGTTTTTTATTATTAGATGAAAAATAAAATATAATGGAGCGCTGGTAACAAAACCAATAATTGCCGGAATAAATAAAAGTACTTTTTTCAGTAACGGCTCATCTCTCTGAAAATAATCTTTTGCTTTCTGGCGGTCATTTTTATCAACTTCGTAGACCAGTTTTTGCAATTGCGAATTCAAACGTTCATTGAAATCTTTCACGTATTTTCCAAAAGAAATGCAATCGGAAAAATCATTTTTCGTAATAATACTTCCAAAATTTAAAAACACGTTTTTTCCAAAAAATCTAAAAGAGCTGTAATTAATCCCGAGTGGCAATACTTTTAAAGGAATATTGTTCTCCCACGCATTTAGAGCCAGGCGCGCAGTTCCTTTTTTTAAAGGACGAAGATGCCATTCATTTGTACATTTTCCTTCGCTGAAGATCAGTACAATTTTATTTGCCTCAAACAATGCTTCACAGGCATCAAACGTGGTGTAATTATGCTCCAGGTTTTCTACTCCTTCACTGACACGGTAAACCGGAAGCATATTGAAGGAACGCAGAATTTTCGTAATAAAACTACCTGCAAAAGCATCGCCGCGGGCAAGTGAATAAACCGGCGATCTGAAAAGTGTGCCTACAATAATTGCATCTAAAAAAGAATTAGGATGATTGGATGCAATCAGTAATGGCCCTCGTTCCTTTAGCATTGATCTATTGTTTATTATAATCCTGCGGCAATAAAAATGCAGTGCAATTCTCGATGGAATTAAGAATAGTTTATAGAGCAATACTTTTTGGGTAAAAATAGGAAATTACCGATAATCTTTTCAGGCAGATGCGGGTTCATTTTTAGGAAAATGACTCTTTTTTAATTTCTTCTTTATACGCTTTCCTTCGTGTTTTAATTCATCACGATCTTTTTCAGGAAGCATTAGAAATACGGCTACAGTCATCAGGGTCAACAAAATAATGAGTCTTTTCATAACGGGTGTTTTTTGTTTATTTAAACAAGAAGTTTGCCATTATTATTTTAAGTTTAAGAAACTAAGAATCCCGCTTATTTGTTTATTTGCTTCACATCTTCCGATTAATTCAACTGTGGATCTGTCGGGTAATTAATGAGCATTTTATAATCACCCCCAAGATAATTCAGCGATTCTTTC
>JAHEZB010000513.1 GCA_023251285.1 Chitinophagaceae bacterium
GAAAAGAGTTCGTTCATTGAAGTGTGCTTTTTTTTGAATATCTGGCCATTAAATAATAAAATTATCGTAGAGAGGGAAAAAATATAAAAAAAGTTGTTCACTGATGCAGCGTTTTCTCATCATTGAAAGAAATAAGCGCATTTTATGATTTTAGTTAATTAATTTATCGGATAAAGGAATATAATAAGCATAGCATATTGTCATTGAATGACGGCCGAAGATTTGTTGAGCGCCATGTTTTAAGGAAAACCTTCTAATTTTATCCAAATAAAAATATCCGTTCTATGTCACAAAAAATTTACCAGGTAGATGCATTTGCGCGTGAAATCTTTTCCGGAAATCCTGCAGCTGTTTGTCCGCTGCAAAAATGGTTGAGCGATGAGCTTTTACAAAATATAGCAATGGAGAATAATCTTGCAGAGACTGCATTTTATGTAAAAAAAGGTAATGCATATGAATTGAGATGGTTTACTCCGGCAGTGGAAGTTGATCTTTGTGGTCATGCTACCTTAGCTGCGGCTTTTGTATTGTTCAATTTTGAAAACCATACTGAAAATATCATTCATTTTAAATCCCCAAGGAGCGGAATCCTAACTGTAACCAAAGAAGGAAACTTGTTGACCTTAAATTTTCCAACTGATGAAATAAAGCCGGTAGAACTTTCTGAAGAATTAATGGATGCATTTGATATAAAACCGCAGTTTGCTTTTAAAGGCAAAACCGATTATATGGTGGTATTTGAAAATGAATCGCAGGTAAAAGATGTGATTGCAAATTTTCCGGCGATTTCAAAAATAAAGGCTCGTGGAGTCATTATAACAGCAAAAGGCGACAAGGTAGATTTTGTTTCAAGATTTTTTGCTCCCGCTGTGGGCGTGAATGAAGATCCCGTAACCGGTTCGGCTCATACTTCTTTAATTCCTTACTGGTCGAAGCGGCTTGAGAAAAAAGAATTATCGGCCATACAACTTTCACCAAGAAAAGGTTATTTAGAATGCAGATTTCTGAATGACCGTGTAGAAATCAGCGGCGAGGGAAAGCTTTATTTGATTGGTGAAATATTCTTGGAAAATCAAAAATAAGAATAGGAGTTATTTGTTTTTTTGCTGCTATGATTAGCCTCTGTGGCGGCGTAGTTTCATAGGAAATAATCATGTTCCGGAACCGCGCAGCAAAGGTGCCAACGCTGACAGAAGATAAAATAATTTAAATTGAAAATTTTATATTAGCTTAGTGTATTCAATTTCCAAAAGAACCCCCAAAAGCTTTCCTTAAGATCACTCCGCTTCTTTTCTAAAAAGTTTCTGTTATCCATTATCCAAAGGAAAAAACTGCCATACTTTTCATTATTCTGTAAGGACCTTTTACCCAAAAGACCTACAAACGTTTTCCTGATCATGAAATTTGTGAGAACTATCCGTTGTTTATGGATGCTGCTTTTCCTCTGCGGCATTTTTTCCTATAGTTTTGCTCAGCGCCTTCGATTTTACGACAGCGTTGCCACTATTAATTCTAACAGCCGACCTGAGGAGGTGATAGACAAGCTTGACCTGTCCAAAGTTCATTTCGCCAGGAAACCTGAGAACCGTATCAATTTCCGGCTTGTAGGAGATGAATATAAATACATCCTGCTAAAATTGAAGATAGTGGCCGATGCAGATGCCTATTTATCCATAGATAATACCAGCCTCGATACCGTAAGTATTTACAGCATTGATGAAGAAGGTAATCTGCACAAGATTTATCTCGCAGGCGCGCTTGTGCCATTCGACATGAACCGTGAATTCGTGTGGCATACTGTATCATTAAATGAGAATCCTTCTTCATTTTATCTCATTGCCTTAAAATCGCCCCAGAAGAATATCAATGTGCGTTATGAAATACTGTCACGGGATCAGCTGGAGCAAAAATATCAAAGCCACGACCGAATGATCTTCTTTTATACCGGCATCGTTTGTCTGATCGTGATAGTAATTCTTCTTGCATTTATTTTATTCAAGAAAGCGGTCTTTGCTACTTATCTCGGTTATATTTTATGTGCCTTCACATGGATCATTTCTCATTATGGATATGTCTTTCCTTATTTATATCCGCGGCTTCCTGTCATAAACGAAATTGCTAAACCGGTGAGCAGCCTTGGCGCAGGGTTCTTTCTTTTGATGGTGATGAAGCAGGTATTCAGGCAGCAGATTGCATCAAGGAAAATCTTTGAAAAATATATCAACACGACACTTTACATTTTGCCTATTATAATTGGCTTGATGTTTTTGCTATTGATTCCAAACCTTCATAATCTCATCAGGTATTTCCTGATGATCGGCTGGCATGCAGTGCTCATCATTACACTTGGTATGATTGCAATGACACCAATTAGTTTCATCAGAAGCGGCGCTACCGCAAAGATCTTTTCCTCGGCCATGTTTGTAATCTGCACAATGGCTGTTATTCAGCTTCTAACGAATTCGGGTCTGATCAATAATTTTTTTGTAGGTGAACATGGCATCACACTTGGAAGCCTGGTCGAGAATATCATCCTTGCATTTGGCTTATTTTATAACCTTTTGCAGGAAAGAAAACAACGCGAAGAACAGGTGCTGGCGCTGGAACTGGAGCAGGCGCAGACTTTAAAAAAACTGATTACTGTACAGGACAATGAGCGTAAGAGAATTGCCGGCGACCTGCATGATAATATAGGCCCGCTGCTGGCTGCGCTCAAAATAAATTTCAGGCGAATAACCAGTGCAAAAGAAAGAGATGCACTGAATGGACTTGCATCCAAAACAGAATTGATCATTGATGAATCGATTGCCGAAATACATAATGTGGCGCTAAACCTGATGCCAAAGGGACTTTCGTCCAATGGATTGATAAATACGCTACAGGAATATTTCGAGAGTATCGAACAAATCTATAATAAACACATTGTCTTTAATCATGAGGTGGAATCGATTCTCAATTCAGAACTTCAGATCAATTTATACCGGATCATTTGTGAACTGACGCTCAATTCCGCAAGGCACAGCGATGCCTGCAATATAACGGTAGGCATACACGTAAATGAGAAAAAA
>JAHEZB010000514.1:0-2143 GCA_023251285.1 Chitinophagaceae bacterium
CATGAATATTACCGATGCATTATTTCAATTTTTTTCCTCGGGCATCTTGATATATTCGGTTTCCCTGCTATTGCTTTATCTGCTGATCGTCGTCTATTCAATTGCTGAAATAAAATTGTATATCCGCAAAAGCAGCTTTACTGATTATAATCTTCTTGCTTCTTCAGTATATGCGCCATCAGTAAGTCTCCTCGCGCCTGCCTACAATGAGGCTGCCAATATCATCGAAAATGTTCGTTCATTGCTTGCCGTCCATTATAATAATATAGAGTTGATTGTTATTAATGATGGCAGCAAAGATGATTCCTTGCAAAAATTAATTGAGGCATATCAGCTGGTGAAAGTTCCTTTTTTGGTAAATGAAAAAATTAAGACAACACCAATTCGGGGAATTTATAAAAGCCGTAATTCTCTATATCACAAATTAATTGTTGTAGATAAAGTAAATGGCGGCAAAGCAGACGCGCTGAATACCGGAATAAATGTGGCTTCCAATAAATATCTTGTTTGTATCGACGTTGACTGCATTCTCGAACAAGACGCGATGCTTAAATTAATTAAGCCGTTTTTAGAAGAAACAAATAAACAGGTAATTGCCACCGGTGGTGTGATTCGCATCGCCAATTCGTGCGAAGTAGTAAATGGAAAGCTGGTAAAAGTTCATTTACCAAAACAACTTTTGCCCCGCATGCAAACTCTCGAATATATCCGCGCATTTTTGCTTGGCAGAATGGCATGGAGCCGCATGAATGGCTTATTAATTATCTCCGGTGCTTTCGGTGCTTTCGACCGGGAAATTGCGATAAAAGCAGGAGGTTATAATCATGCAACTGTAGGTGAAGATATGGAACTGATCGTGCGTATGAGGCGTTACATGCATGAAAATAAAATTCCTTATAAAGTTTCTTTCATTCCTGATCCGCTTTGCTGGACGGAAGCTCCCGCTACTTATAAGATCCTGGGAAGACAACGCAACCGATGGACGCGCGGGACGATAGAAACATTACAAATTCATAAAAAAATGTTCTTCAACCGGCGCTTCGGCATTTTGGGAATATTGAGTTATCCGTATTGGTTTTTTTATGAATTATTGGCGCCATTGATCGAGTTTTTAGGTTTTGTGGGTTTAACAATTTTTGCAATGGCAGGTTATATTTCGTGGCCATTCTTTCTTTTGCTTCTGGCGTTCATCCTATCCTTTGGTTTTTTATATTCGGTATTTGCCATCTTAATTGAAGTGCTCACGTTTAATCAGTATAAAAGACGCACTGATATTTTTAAACTCATCCTCATCGCATTTGCAGAGCCGTTTTTTTTCCACCCTTTTGTAGTGTGGTCTGCTGTCAGAGGCAATTTGGATTTTATAAGAAAAAAGAAATCCTGGGGTGAAATGACAAGGCAGGGTTTCAACAATAAAAAGAAGTAACAACGACAACATAATGAAAAACTTAAAACCCTTTATAAAAAAACTTTTAAGCAAAATTCCGTCTGCATTAGAATCATATTGCCGGCTATCAGCATTATTTTTTTTGTTACTGTTCTTAACAGGCGGTTATGAAATAATTTCTGCCGTTTTCTCAAAGGTTGAAAAGCTACCTTTTTTATCTGTAGCAGGTTCCGTGTTGCTGAATTACCTTATTTATTGGTTAAGAACTTTTATCATTCTTTTAATTCCTTACTTACTCATATATTTTTTTTCTAAAAAATCCGCGTCAATTTTTTTTATTTTTTCAGCCACAGTTCTTCTCCTTTTGCAGCTTGCTTTAATTCAATATTTCAATAAATCAATGGTTCCGTTGGGTGCAGATTTATTTGCTTACTCAATCGCAGATATTAAACAAACACTCGGCGCTTCCGGAGGTGTCAGCATTTTGCAAATTGTTGCCTTTATTTTTTTAATTGCTTTTTCCTTACTGCTGTTTATTTACATCTCAAAGAAAATTCGCATTCATAAACATATCGCTTTTGTAATAACCGTTTTTTCCATTTTTGTTTTAATAACCGGATTTTCTTTTCCAAATCTCAGTTCATTAAAAACAGAATATGCACGGACGTTTGTACTAAACAAGTCCGATTTTTTTATCTTACAATCTTATCACTATTTTTTTCCTGAAAAGATTGAAACAGATATTTATTCGGATAG
>JAHEZB010000514.1:2153-3067 GCA_023251285.1 Chitinophagaceae bacterium
TACCACAGATAAAAGATTTCGTTTACGCAGATGAAGCAAAATTTCCATTTCTTCATAAGGATCAAACACGTGACGTTTTATCTGCCTTTTTTAATAAAAGCAATGAGAAACCGAACATCGTAATTATCCTGGTAGAAGGGCTTGGGCGTGCATTTACAAATGAAGGGGCTGCCCTCGGAAACTTTACCCCATTTATTGATTCACTTTCAAAAGAGAGTTTGTACTGGAACAATTTTTTAAGCTCTGCGGGCCGAAGTTTTGGCGTCTTGCCTTCCGTTTTAGGGTCGTTGCCTTTTGCAAAAAATGGGTTTAATGAATTGGGAGAAAACATGCCAAAGCATCTTTCACTCATCAGCGTTGCACGGCATAATGGTTATAAAACGGCTTTCTTCTACGGAGGAGATTCACGGTTCGATAACATGAATCTTTTCATGAAAAAAAATGGCGTGGATCATATTTATGATGAATTTACTTTTCCCGACGGCTTTACAAAACTTCCGGCACAAAACGGTTTTACCTGGGGCTATGGTGATGCAGAATTGTTCAGAAGATATCTGCAACTACAGCCGGAAAACGATAATAACCCGGAATTAAATGTACTTTTTACAGTTGCTACCCATAGCCCGTTCTTATTAAATAACCAGGAAAAATACAACGAGTTATTTGAAGAAAGAATGGATCACTTAAAATTTTCTGCCGATAAAAAAAATGCGTACCGGGTGTATAGACCACAATATGCAAGCATTTTATATTTAGATGAAGCGGTGAGAAATTTTATAAATATTTATAAGCAACGCAACGATTTTAAGAAAACGATTTTTATAATAACAGGCGACCACCGGATGCCGGAAATTCCGATGCTCACAAAAATTGACCGGTATCATGTTCCTTTGCTCATTTATTCTCCTTTGCTA
>JAHEZB010000021.1:0-3619 GCA_023251285.1 Chitinophagaceae bacterium
AGATCAAAGATTCGCTTGGTGATGTGGCTGATATTACAAAGCCATTCGACGTCGAATGGGTGTCGCATCCCAACTGGTTTTACCGCATCAGCAAATTCACTTTACCATTGATCCGTCATCCCTATGTACCGGAAACTTTTTATTTGAATGATTTAAAATGGCTTCCAGACGATCCCGAAAATTATGTTTTAAAACCATTATTTTCTTTTGCCGGGCAGGGTGTCATCATTGATGTTACGAGAAAAGATATTGAAGATGTGAAAGATCCGGAAAACTGGATACTACAGCGAAAAGTAAAGTATGCAGACATCATAAAAACACCGAATATTCCGGCGAAAGCAGAAATACGAATTTTCTATTTTTGGAAAAAAGGTGCTGCAAGACCAGTAGCGGTAAACAATCTTGCACGATTAAGCAAAGGAAAAATGATTGGTGTCAGGTATAATATGAATAAAGATTGGGTCGGCGGAAGCGTGGCATATTTTGAAAAATAGCTTTCCTGGTTTCTATATATTAATTTTTATACAGCAATTTCAATGGAGGAAGCACGCAAATAACCAGTGAACCATATCCATTATTACTATAATGATTTGCCATTCAAATCCTTCATTATTATGTTTTTAATAAACTGTAATCACTTTACTTTGCAAAAATCAATTTTCTCTTTTATAAATGTATAACGGTAAAAAAGTAATTGTGGTGTTACCTGCCTATAATGCAGCATTGACCATGGGAAAAACAATCTCTGAAATCCCAATGGATGTAGTGGATGAGTTGGTTTTGGTGGATGATAACAGCACCGACAATTCTATTCAAGTAGCACAAAATCTTGGAATAAAACACATCATTGAACATTCCGTAAACAGGGGTTATGGCGGCAATCAAAAAAGCTGTTATGATAAAGCGTTGGAATTGAATGCAGATATTGTGGTGATGCTTCACCCGGATTACCAATATACACCTAAACTAATACTGGCAATGGTTTCAGTAATTGGAAATGATTTGTATAAAGTAGTTTTTGCAAGCAGGATTTTGGGAAAAGGTGCTTTGAAAGGTGGAATGCCATTATATAAATATGTTGCTAATCGTTTGCTTACTTTGTTTCAAAATACCATGATGAATCAAAAGCTTTCCGAATACCATACGGGTTATCGTGCTTATGATAAAGATGTTTTGAAAAAAATAAATTATCATCAGAATTCTGACGATTTTATTTTTGATAATGAAATGGTCGCACAGATTTTTTACAACGGATTCGAGATTGGTGAAATCACTTGTCCGACAAAATACTTTGAAGAAGCTTCTTCTATTAATTTAAAAAGAAGCATCACTTATGGCTTGGGCGTGTTGAAAGTTTCAGTTCTTTATTTTCTTACGAAAATCAAACTTTATAAATGGAAATTGCTCACTCAATAAATAAAAGACAAAGCAATTTATACCTCATCCTCATTATTTTATCGGGTATCATTTTCTTTATTCCTTTTCTTGGAAGGGTTCATCTTTTTGATTGGGACGAAATCAATTTTGCTGAATCGGCGCGGGAAATGATTGTTACCGGAAATTATCACCGGGTCCAAATTAATTTTCAACCTTTTTGGGAAAAACCTCCTTTGTTTTTCTGGCTGCAGGTTGCATCGATGAAACTGTTTGGTATCAATGAATTTGCCGCAAGATTTCCTAACGCGATCTGTGGAATTGTCAGCCTGGTTACTTTTTTTCTGATTGGCAAAAAATTTAAGTCACCACGCTTCGGTTTCATTTGGGCAATCAGTTATCTCGGTAGTTTTTTACCTCATTTATATTATAAATCCGGTATTATTGATCCGGTTTTTAATTACTTTATTTTCCTCGGTATTTATTTTATGTACCTGGCAGTTTCCAAAGATATTTTTAAACACAAATACTTGTATCCCGCCCTCGCAGGACTTTTTATTGGTCTGGCTACACTAACGAAAGGACCGGTGGGTTTGTTGGTTTTCCTCATTTCTTTTTTTGTTTATTTTTTATTTACGAGGTTCAAACATTTTCCAAACATCAAAAAGATATTGGTATTTATTTTCTTTTTTACCATCATTTGTTTGCTCTGGTTTGGAGAAGAGATCGTGAAAAACGGTTTTTGGTTTTTAAAAGAATTCCTTTCATACCAGGTTGATCTTTTCCTACATCCGGTAGCCAGTCATGGTGAACCTTTTTATTATCATTTTGTGGTTGTATTCATCGGCTGTTTTCCTATTTCTGTCATCGCGCTTCCTGTACTTTTTGGAAAAAGCCATGAAATGAATAAAGACTTTTTAAGACTGATGAAAATATTATTCTGGACAGTGATGATCCTTTTTAGTATTACTACCACAAAGATCGTTCATTACTCTTCCCTTACTTATTTCCCGCTTTCGTTTTTGGCCGCCTGTTATCTTGATTTCCTTGTAGCAAACAAACATAAAATGCGAATTCCTCTTTTGGTATTGATTGCCTGCATGGGATTCGTTTTCTCTTTGTTGCTGGCGGCACTTCCTTACGTTGCCAATCACCATGAATTGATTCTCCCTTATTTAAAAGACCCTTACGCGGCAGCAAGCTTGAATGTAAATGTGCATTGGAGCGGCTTTGAGAGCCTGATAGGTGTTGGATATTTCCTTGCCGTAATGTTAGCAGTTTTATTTTTTTACAAAAAGAAAAACCGTATGGCCATCATATTTCTTTTTTATTCAACTGCTATTTGTCTCTTTATTTACCTGCTTGCTGTAGTTCCAAAAATTGAGAAATATTCACAAGGCCCGGCAATTGATTTTTATATAAGTTTGCAAGGAAAAGACGTTTATGTATGGCCAATCGGCTTTAAAAGTTATGCCCAATATTTTTATGCAAAAAAACCTGCGACGCCGGTTTATGGAGAGAGGGATGAACAGTTTTTATTAAAAGGAAATATTACAAAACCTGCATTTTTTGTTGTAAAAATTACCAATACGGGTTTTGACAGCACTTGTAATAATTGCACTTTAATTAAACAGGAAGGCGGCTTTAAATTTTATAAAAGAGAGCCGGTGGGACTGAATTCACAATAATATTATTATAAATCATTTGGTTTTAATTATTGACAATTTGAATTAATTCAATTCAGATCATTCTCACCATTAGCAGATGCACACAATAGGTGATTATTGGAACTAATTGAAAATTGAATTCAGCTTATCATTCAACGCTTCGCCGCGAAGATTTTTTCCGATGATTTTCCCTTTTGGATCTATTAAAATATTTTGCGGAATGCTGGTCACTTTAAAAAGCGCAGCCACCTGGTTTCCCCAACCTTTTAAATCGCTGACATGAGTCCAGGTAAGCCCATCCATGTGGATTGCATTGAGCCACGCATCTTTTGCCTGGTCGAGCGAAACGCCGAGCACCGTAAAATTCTTTTCATGATATTTATTGAATGCGGCTACTACATTTGGATTTTCCATACGGCACGGACGACACCAGCTTGCCCAAAAATCGATTAGTACATATTTGCCGCGAAGAGAAGAAATTTTTACCGGACGGCCTGCTGTATCAGCCTGTGTAAAATCTGCAATTTGTGATCCGATCGGATTGATCTTAG
This sequence comes from Chitinophagaceae bacterium, assembly GCA_023251285.1. Taxonomy (GTDB): domain Bacteria; phylum Bacteroidota; class Bacteroidia; order Chitinophagales; family Chitinophagaceae; genus Ginsengibacter. The sequence continues at coordinate 3,593 of JAHEZB010000021.1, forward strand.
CCAACTCCAACTGCTCACCAACATATT
>JAHEZB010000021.1:3629-11240 GCA_023251285.1 Chitinophagaceae bacterium
ATCTTTTGATAATAACTTGTACAGGTTGTCTGCAACCGTTGCATTTTCGGAAGATTGCAAAATCCGAATGATGGCAATTGGCGCTACATAAGACGAAGGATATTTTTTTACAAATCTTTCACCGATCTTTTCTACTGCTGCCACAGACGCTGCATCTTTAGCAGAATCAGGCATGAATATTTTCTCATAAGGTTTCATTTCTTTTGAAAACTCTGCAAATTCATCCTGGCTTTTAGAACCGGTAACAGAAAGATTCTCTAAATTATTTTTATCTCCGTCGATTTTTATTTTGCTATTGTCTATGAAAAGTGGAATGGCGGGCGGCTGATCTCCAAAAACCAACACGATAAATGACGGTTCTTTCAGATTTCCCTTTATCACAAATTTGCCCTTTTCAATCGAAGCTTGTTTTTCAGGAACACCTGTTTGTTGATTTAAAAAGGAAACGGAAGTGCCATCCGGATAACCGGTAACATTGCCCGTAATTTCAAAATCTTTGGACGGAGTTTGCGAAAATGCAAAAAAAGGAAGCGCTATTAATAGGAATAATAATTTTTTCATCATAAAATATATTATCGCAAATTTAATTTTTTTAAAAATAACATGTGCATTGTGCCATCATCATCCCTCTAAAATTGAGTTAAGAAATTCTTTGGTGGCTGATTCGATATTATTTGTATGTTCAATCGCCTTAATATAAGCGGTTCCAATGATGGCGCCTGATGCATATTCACAAGCCTGAGAAAAAGTCTGATGATCTTTTATTCCAAAACCAATCATTATTTTGTTTTTCAAATTCATGTTTTTAATTCTTTTAAAATAGCTTTCCTGGGCACTGATGCTGTTATCCGAACCGGTAATGGAAGAAGAAGAAACAGCATATATAAAGCCACTACTCAGAGAATCAATTTTCCGGATTCTTTCTTCAGAAGTTTCCGGTGTGATTAGAAAAATAAAATCGAGCCCATTTTTTTGGAAAATATCTTTGTATTCTTTTTCATATTCGTTTATTGGCAGATCAGGAAGAATAATTCCGCTGATGCCACAGTTCTTTGCATCATTGCAAAATTTTTCAAACCCATATTGAAGTACGGGATTCAAATAGCCCATTAAAATTAATGGAACATTTTGTTGAGAAACAGATTCTTTATGAAAATGATTTAGCTGATCAAAAAGAGTCTTAATGTTCATTCCATTTTGCAAAGCTTGCATACTGCTGTGTTGTATCACGGGGCCATCAGCTAAAGGATCGCTATATGGCATTCCTATTTCGATCATATCAGCGCCATTCCCTTGTAACGATTCAAGAATTTTGCCGGTATCATTTAATTCAGGAAAACCAGCAGTAAAATAAATACTGAGAATATTTTTTTTCTTTTCAGAAAATAACTTTTGGATTGAATTCATTTATATATTTTTTATTTCCTCAACACGAAACATTGCTATAAGAGTTGTTTCCAGGAACAATTGCAGTAAACAAACAAATATTGATGATTCTTCATTAGCAAATCAGCAGATTAGCCAATCAATTTTTTCATATAGGTGTCCATGTCCTTGTCTCCTCTCCCACTCAGATTTACAACGACAATGTCTTGTGGATTGAAGTTCATTTTGTTGAGAACAGCCAGCGCATGTGCTGATTCCAATGCAGGAATTATTCCTTCCAATTTGGCCAATTCAAAAGCTGCAGCAACCGCTTCATCATCAGTCGCATTCATAAATTCTGCTCTTTTTGTAGCAAACAAATTCGCGTGCATCGGGCCGATTCCCGGATAATCCAAGCCGGCCGAAATGCTGTGTGGTTCTATCACCTGCCCATCTGCGGTTTGCATTACATAGCTTTTACTTCCGTGTAAAATACCAATTGATCCAAGTTGTGTGGTTGCAGCGCTCATCCCACTTTCAATGCCAAAGCCAGCCGCCTCCACCGCAATTAATTTTACAGAATCATCAGTTAAAAAATGATAAAAAGCACCGGCTGCATTGCTTCCGCCACCAACGCAAGCCAATACATAATCCGGCAATTCACTGCCTGTTTTTTCCTTTAATTGGATACGCATTTCCTTGCTTATTACACTTTGAAAACGGGCAACCATGTCAGGATACGGGTGTGGGCCCACCACACTTCCAATCAGATAATAAGTATCATTTGGATTATTAATCCAATCGCGAATAGCTTCATTGGTAGCATCTTTCAACGTTTTACTGCCACTGATCGCAGGAATAACTTTTGCTCCAAGCATTTTCATTCTCGCTACATTTGGCGCCTGTCGTTCAATATCTTTTTCGCCCATGTAAACAATGCATTCGAGGTTTTTTAAAGCGCAAACAGTAGCTGTTGCCACTCCATGTTGGCCAGCGCCCGTTTCAGCGATAATTCTTTTTTTACCAAGCCTTTCGGCCAGTAAAATTTGCCCAATTGTATTGTTGATTTTATGCGCACCCGTGTGGCAAAGATCTTCCCGTTTTAAATAGATTTGAGCGCGATATTTTTCGCTTAACCTTTCAGCAGGATATAAAGGAGTAGGCCTTCCGACATAATCTTTTAATAAAGCATCAAATTCTTTTTTAAAACTTGCTTCGCTGATGATTCTTAAATAATTTGCTTTTAAATTTTCCACATTATTGTGCAGCATCTCAGGGATATAAGCTCCACCAAACTGGCCGTAGTACCCATTTTCATCTACTTCCCACATTTTTATAAATTTTTATTTTTCAGTTGATTTACAAATTCCTTTATTAATCTCATGTCCTTTATTCCAGGTTCCTTTTCAAACCTGCTATTCACATCTACTCCATAAAAAAAAGGATGATGAAACGATTTTAAGGCTGCTGCATCTTCGCTGCTGATGCCACCACTCAAAAAAAAGGGTTTACCAATTACCGAATTTTCAAGCAAGTTCCAGTTAAACTTTTCTCCTGTGCCACCATATAAGCCGGCATTGGCTTTATCAAACAAATAATAATCACAGACCTCATCATATTCCTTCACCAGCCAGTCAACATTTGCTTCAAAATCGGCGATGCGAAACGCTTTGATCACTTTTATGTGATTGCTGATGCGACTGCAAAACGAAGCTGTTTCATCGCCGTGAAGCTGAACCAGATCCAAGTCAAAATCTTCGATTTGCTGCATGATTTCTTCTTCATTAGCATTCACGAAAACCCCAACTTTTGGAATGGACAAATGCAAATCCCGAATCTCTTTTCCAGTTATTTTTTTTAAGATATATCGGGGCGACTGCTGATAAAAAATCAACCCGGCATAATCAATGTCCAATTTCTCCAATTCTTTCAATTGATTAAGATCCCTGTTGCCACAAACTTTTATTTTCATTTCTTACCGCTTTAAACATCAAATTTTTTTTCTACCTCTTTCAATTCCTTTACAAATTCAGCAAATGCTACACCGGGATTTTTTTCTTTCATAAATTTTTCACCTATTAAAAATCCACTGAATCCATTTTGTTTTAAAAAACGAATTGTTTTTACATCATCGATTCCGCTTTCAGAAATATTAATTTTATCCAAAGGGGTTTTTTTACACAATTCTATTGAATGATTCAAATCCACTTTAAAACTTTTCAGATCGCGGTTATTGATTCCTACCACATCTACCTCATTACAAATGTGATCCAGTTCATCTTCTGTGTGAATTTCCAACAACACATTTAAATCCAAATCTTTTGCAAAGGTTGAAAAACTTTTTACGTCTTCTTTTGAAAGGCATGCTGCAATCAACAAAATAATATCGGCTCCATACGCTTTGGATTCAACAATCTGGTATTCATCAATGATAAAATCTTTTCTCAGCAAGGGAATCTCATTGTTTCTTGCTTCTATTATATCATTTAAAGAGCCACCAAAAAAGATTTCATCAGTAAGGACGGAAACAGCACTGGCGCCATTTTTTACATAATCTTTTACAACATCCTCTACCGATGATGTGTTATTGATCACTCCTTTCGAAGGTGATTGTCTTTTAAACTCAGCTATGATCCCGGTTTTGCTTTTGTCCAATAATGAATCTTTCAATGAATAAGTTTCTCTTTTAAACAAAAGCATTTTTTCTAATTCAGAAATGCTTTTTGACCGCTTCCTTTCTTCAACTTCAATTTTCTTTCGTTCAATAATTGTATCGAGAATATTCATTTTTGCAAGCTCATTAATTGTTGAAAATTTTTGTATCCTTTACCGCTTTCCAGGCTTTCGACGCTCATAGCATAGCAGGTATCGTAATCCGTAAATTTTCCTGTGGCAAAAAGCGCCATTGCTGCATTTGCCATCACCACTGCATTCTGTGCCCACGTTCCTTCTCCTTTTAAAATTTTTAAAAATATTTTGGCTGCTTCGTCCGTGGAATTGCCACCATATATATCGGAAGAATTTACCATTCTTTTTCCCAGATATTGAGCAGATAATATTTTTTCTCCTTCGTTGGTGATCACCTTTGTGTCTCCTGTTAAAGATATTTCATCATAACCTTCCAGGCTGTGAATGATCATAAAACGTGCATCAGATTGCTGCAATAAATAAGAATAAATTCTTGCCATCTCGAGGTTATAAACTCCTACCATTTGTACTTTTGGCACTGCCGGATTTACCATCGGCCCAAGCATGTTAAAAAAAGTACGAACACCGAGATTTTTTCTGATCGCTCCCACCGCTTTCAATGCGGGATGAAACAAAGGCGCGTGCATAAAACAAATGTTTACTTCTTCAATTTCGCGTAACAATTTTTTATTGTCATTGGAAAAATGATAACCCAATGTTTCCATTACGTTGCTGGAACCGCTGATTGACGTTGCTCCATAATTTCCATGCTTTGCTACTTTTTCTCCTGCACCAGCAACAATAAAACAACTAAGTGTAGAAATATTAAAAGTATTTTTTCCATCGCCGCCGGTGCCTACAATGTCTATAACGTTGTGTTCATCGAGGTTTACGGGAACACACAATTCCATCAGCGCATCACGAAAGCCGAGCAATTCCGGAATGGTAATGCTACGCATTAAATATACTGTAGTGAATGAAGCTATTTCAGGATCAGAATAAATCCCTTTGGAAATATTCAACAACACATCTTTTGCAGCATCCCGCGATAGTGTTTTGTGTTCAAATAAATATTGCAAAATCTTTTTCATAAAATAAGAATCTTTATTAAAACTTCGTTTACCGGCGAATAATGAATTGTGAATAGTGAATTGAACAGTTCTAACAATTCAATAACCCAATAATTTCATAATTTGATAATTTGATAATTAAACAATTCAACAATTCAACCAATTCCTCATCATCTTCTCTCCCATCGGCGTTAATACACTTTCCGGATGAAACTGAACTCCCTGAACATCAAATTTTTTATGCCGCAATCCCATAATGTATCCGCTTTCGTCTTCTGCCGTTATTTCCAAATCTCCCGGAAAATTTTCTTTGCTCACAATCCATGAATGATATCTTCCAACTTCAAGTTCACCTGGCAAAGAATTAAAAACATCATTTTCTGACGACGTTCTTTTATCATTCACTTTAATTTTTGTAGCTACTCCATGATACACATTTTTCAAATTTTCGAGTTTGCCCCCAAAAGTCTCAGCTATGGCCTGCTGGCCCAAACATACGCCCAGTATTGATTTGGACGAAGCATATTCTTCAATCAACGATAGCAGCAATCCCGATTCGCAGGGAAGCCCCGGCCCTGGTGATAAAATTATTTTATCATACTCCTTTATTTTTTCAAGGGAAATTTTATCATTGCGATATACATCAACTTTGTCGTGAATTATTTTCTCTACAACGTGAACCAGGTTGTACGTAAATGAGTCGTAATTATCAAAAATCAAGATTTTCATGCGGCTGTTTTTTTTAAATATTTTCTGCTGATTTAATTGCTTCTGTCAGCGCATTTAATTTATTGTTTACTTCCTGCAACTCACTCTGTGGATTAGATGCAGCAACAATCCCGGCGCCTGCCTGGTAAATCAAACAATTATTTTTACTTAAAAAAGTACGGATCATAATCGCCTGATTTAAGTCCCTGTTAAAACCAACAAAACCGATGCAGCCGCCATAATATCCTCTCGGAATATTTTCAATTTGGTCAATCAGTTGCATCGCTTTATATTTTGGTGCGCCACTTAAAGTACCGGCCGGAAAGGTGATTCCGAGCAAGTCAAAAGGATTGATATTTTTTTCGACCCTACCTTTTACTTCACTCACCAAATGAATAACGTGAGAAAAATATTGCACTTCACAAAAGCGGTTCACGTGAACGTTGCTGCACAAGCGACTCAAATCATTCCGCGCCAGGTCAACAAGCATCACATGTTCAGCATTTTCTTTTTTATCTTTTAGTAATTTCTCTGCCAGTTGCTCGTCTTCAGTATCGTTGCCGGTGCGCCTGAAAGTGCCGGCAATCGGGTGAAGGACGGCGACGTTATTTTTAACTTTTAATTGGGCTTCCGGACTGCTTCCAAAAATGCGGTAATCGCCATAATCGAAATAAAAAAGATAAGGACTTGGGTTTATGTTTCGTAAAGCACGATACACATTAAATTCATCTCCTGAAAATTGCTGCTGAAATAACCTGCTCAAAACTATTTGGAAAACGTCGCCTCTTTCACACGCTGCAATTCCTTTTTTTACCATCTCAACATATTCCTCATTGGTCAAAGAAGAAGTTTCATTTTTAATTTTTGCAAAAGGGAATGTTGGAACGTCTTTGCTTTTTATAATGCTTTCAATCAAATCGATTTCGCTTTCAATTCCCCTGACATGATTTTCGCAAATAAACAACTCATTTTTAAAATGATTAATGGCAATAACATATTGATAAAGGCGATATCGAACAAGAGGAATATTCGATTTCTGATGTGTGATTTCTGACCTGAAATGAATGTCCTCAAAAAACTGAACTGCGTCAAAAGTAGTGTAACCAAACAGTCCCTGGGCCATGTTTACAGGCATTGCTGCCGGTTCTTCAATATGAAAATGTTGCATAAATTTCCATATCTCATCGGTAACTTTTGTTTCGCGATTGATTGATATTTTTTTTGGTTCCTGCGTTGGAAATTTGTATTCAATCTCATCCAGATTTTTTATTTCAATGCCGCCGATCGCATTGATCCCAATATAAGAAAAACTGTTTTCACCTGCGTGAAAATCGGCGCTTTCCAAAAGAATGGTATCACGAAAACGGTCCCGCAAACGAAGATAAATTCCTACCGGCGTATAAACATCGGCTAACAGTTTTTTGGAAGTAGTAGTTAATTCTATTTTTTTCATAACATAAAAAACCCCGGCTTTTGTGCCGGGGCGTCATATTTATTTTAATACACAAATATAGCAAGGCACAATCATCAGATCGTGTGCCACCAGCTATTGTATGTGTTATTGATTGTCATTCGTGTGTGCAAAGATGGAATTAAAAATTTTAACCAGCAAATTTTTTTCAAATAAAGCAAAGAAAATTATAAAACTTTTGCTCATGCAACTATGGCATGTTTTTTTCAATCTCATCTCAAATTAATCGCATTGAAACACTTTTTAGTTTTCCTTTTTTTGCTTAGTTTTTCAGTTGCCCGTGCACAAAAAATAGATAGTATTTACGTG
>JAHEZB010000515.1:0-746 GCA_023251285.1 Chitinophagaceae bacterium
ATTTGATAACACGCTATTTAACGAGAGTTTTATCGTTTTTGAGATTGATAATATCAAAGAGCATAAGCTTTTATTCCCAATAACAACGCTGATCATTATGGACGTTTTTATTCAGAAGATGCGACACAAGAAAAATAAGAAAGTATTGATTATTGAGGAAGCCTGGAAAGCAATAGCATCACCCATGATGGCAGGTTATATCCTTTACCTGTACAAAACTGTGAGAAAATTTGCGGGAGAAGCCATCGTAGTAACACAGGAACTAAATGACATTATCGGGAACGCCATTGTAAAAGATAGTATCATTAGCAATTCAGATACTATATGCCTTCTTGACCAAACTAAGTTCAAAGACAACTTTACACAGATCGCCCAATTGCTATCACTCAATGAAGTGGAGCAAAACAAAATCTTTACCATCAACAAATTGGATAACAAAGATGGCAGAAGCCGCTTTAAGGAAGTGTATATCAAACGTGGCGCTACCGGTGAAGTGTACGGTGTGGAAGTGCCTATTGAAGAATACCTCACCTACACCACTGAACGCAGTGAAAAGGAGGCTCTGCAGGTTTATTTAGATCATTACGAAAGCTATGAAAATGCGATGGATTGTTTTGTCTCAGACATGAAAGAAAGCGATTTATCACTTCCCGTTTTTGTAAAAGAAATCAATAAGTACAATGCCATTTATCAAAAATTAAAAAGAGTAGTATGAAACAATTTTTTTTAATCATCAGTATATTGTC
>JAHEZB010000515.1:756-3059 GCA_023251285.1 Chitinophagaceae bacterium
CATTGCTTCTATAATAGAAGTTAGTGGCCAGAACATAGATCCTTTTCTTGAAGGAGCTATTATGGCTGCCAATGCAAGCGAGAATGCCAATTACAATAACATTAAAAACAACCAGACAGCGATACAAAGAGCGCAGGAAGCTACAATCCTTGTTGTTGACCAGGTTAATCAGATTCAGAACAAAATCTATAAAGGATTGATGCAGGTAAGTTCCGTGTTAAAAAATGCTTATCAGATTAAGGAATGTCTGCAGGCATTAAACGACATACTTTCTTATGAAAGTGATATGCTTTCTGAAGCGAAACAAAATCCATTAGCCCTTGCTTTTGCGTTAAAAATTCAAAATCAGATGGCTAATAAAGCTACTGCCTACTATGCCAACATCAGCGCTGTAGTGTTAAAAGCAAATGCCAAAGACTTATTGATGGATGCAGGAGAAAGAAGCACGCTTCTATACAAGATACAACTGGATTTAAATACTCTTAGAGCGATGGCAGCTTATTCATATTATAAAGTCCACCTGGCTGTGATGCAGGGGATCATCAACAGCTTCAATCCGTTCAAAGGCTATGTTGATATTGATGGAAAAATTGTGAAAGATCTTCTTGCTAACTGGAAACATTAATCATGAAGACAAAAAATATTTTATTTAATATTCTGGTAATTTCTTTCTCATTTATGAGAGTGGAAGCCCAGCCGAATATCTGGGATATTCCTGCAACTGAAGCGCTGATATCACATAACAAAACCAATTTTTCCGATAACAAAACAGCCAAAGAAAATCAACTGAAGTCAACAGTAACGGTAGGTGTCCTGAAAAATACTAAGGATAAATGTAAAGCACTAATAGATTCGCTTGATAAGCGAATGAACTCTCTTTATATTATACTGGCCGATGCGACCCTAACAATACAAGTATCCAAAATCATAGCTGACATTTATGACTACCAGGCTGAATCTTTTCTATTAATTCTAAAGTATCCATACGCCGCATTTTTATATTATAACAATCAGAAAAAAATCATAAAAGATGCGGAGAGCTTGCTCAACCTGATTTATATGGTAGTCCTTTCTTATGGAGATATCGGTAAAATGAAAGTATCCGAAAGGAAAATGGTTTACACCCACATCATGATGCAGATGGGTTATCTAAGGGCAAAGTGCAATGCATTAGACGGACAATTAAGGATGATTGATTTTTCAGAAACCTATAAAAGTTCAAAAGGCTGGAGTTATATAGATATGGATAAGAATAAGGTTAACCAGATTCTTAATGATTGGAAACATTAATTAATAAAGAAATGATAAAAGCATTTTCCATAATAATTATTTTGGCCATTTTCCCCATTAAAGGAAAGTCCCAAAGTATTGTATATCACCAGGATTTAATGCAACGGGTTGCAGAGAATACGGCATATAAACAAAGCTGGTTATTGCTTTATAATAACAGCCTTGATACCATTCAAAGCCATAGAAAGAAAGTATTAACCAACTGGAGCGCGATTGAAGCCGTACAACAAAAGATTTATAAAAACCTTACCAATGTTGACGATGGCATAAAGCAAAGCAAGCAGCTTTATTATATAGCGCAAAAGGTTCCGAAAGTATTTGATAACATATTACAGGCAAGCAAAATCGCAATAGGAAAACCATACTTAGTCGTGTACTGGAATGGCACAGGACAACTGTTAATAAATAAAATTTTATCTCTGCAAAATTTTGTAAGCACCTTCATCATGAGCCATGATAATGATTCTTTACTGATAGACCAGACTACACGCGATCAGCTTCTCTGGACTACCTACAACCAGGTTAACACCATTTATAACATTAGCAACAATATGGTTTATCAGTTCAGGCAATATACTCTTCAAATGGCTATCAATAAAGTAGTGCCATATCAATGGTATATCAATTTTGATAAGAGCATCACACAACAAATTTTAAATAATGTAAAATTTTGGTAATGGATAAAATGAAACTTTTTTTTATAACTACAGCCGTTCTGTTATTGCCGTATTTACTGATAGGACAGACAGTAACCCCTGTTCAGGATAAAGCGAATAATGGCCAGTTAAAGCGAATGGTTTTTAATCAGTGGAATGATTGGCAACCCACACCAAATACTAATTGGCTTGGCATTCCTAAAGACCCGATAGGGTGGGCATACTGGAGGGTATTGTATCATGCCTATTGGAAGGGCGAAGACAAGCGCCCCTGGAAAACCGGTGGGCAATTTCAACAAAATTATTTGTCCCTTCTGGCACAGAAAAACTCCGATGGAAAAATGGTTGATACCACCA
>JAHEZB010000516.1 GCA_023251285.1 Chitinophagaceae bacterium
GTCGTCTCGTTGCTAATGTTTACGTTCATATCTGCTGCTTTTATTCCCATCGTAGTGAGCATGCAGGTAGCCAGTGAAACACATAATAAATCCGTCGGAGAAAATCGTTCGCCTTTTCCACGGTTATCTGTAGGCGCATCCGTTTCGAGAGTCGATTTACTTTGTACATGTTCCGCCTCACAGCGCAAATTTCCCTTATATATTATTGATGCAGTCATTCTCTTATTTTTGTATAAATTTACAGCACTAATATAACAACAACAAATGCGAAGCGTATTTTTCATCATCATAATCCTTTTATTTTCAGCCCACACTTTTGCTCAGACGGCCCGCAATGCCCGACAGGAGAGGAGGAGAGCCCAGGTAAACGAAATGATAAAGCAACAGGAGGAAGGCGTAATCACATACAAAAAAAGTTTTGCCTTTGGGGCTAAGCTGATCACTGATGGCTACGGAGTGTTTTTTGAATTAGGTCGTGCAACTTCTGTAAAAAAAGGATTGTTGTACCAGTTGGAGATCAGTGAACGTAAAAGTTCCAAAGAAGAAAAGCAAAGCTTTTATACGAACACGGTTCCGTTTATTTATGGCAAAGAAAATTTTGTTTATCCGGTAAAACTTGGCGTGCAACAACAGGTATTATTGGGAAATAAATCAAATAAGAACGGTGTGGCCATCACAGGCAATTATGGTGGTGGTATTGCCGTATCACTTTTGCGTCCTTACTATGTGCAGGTTCAGGATGGAAATGGTTACCGTTATATAAAATATAATTCCGCTGACAGTGTTGCATTTTTAACGCATCAAATTATCGGTGGTCCCGGGTTTGCAAGAGGCTGGAATGAAATGACGATTACACCCGGCGTTTATGCAAAAGCTGCGGTACGTTTTGATTACGGAACTTTTAACGAATTAATTTCTGCAATAGAAGTTGGTATTACCGGCGAATATTATGCTAAAAAAATTCCAGAGCTTGCTTATAATAAAGAGAAAGAATTTTTCTTCGGAGGTTATGTGGCCATCATATTTGGCAAAAGAAAATAGGAATTCCTGTTTTAATTTTATCAAAAAAATTTACTAAAAATAATGAGCGAAGAATTGATCATGGAAGCGCAGCCTAAGCCTAAAAAACCAAACTGGCTTCGGGTGAAACTTCCTATCGGTGAAGAATACAAGCATGTAAGACAAATTGTAGATACGCATAAATTACATACGATTTGTGAAAGCGGAAATTGCCCCAATATGGGCGAGTGCTGGGGCGAAGGAACCGCCACTTTTATGATCCTTGGAAATATTTGCACCAGAAGTTGTGGCTTTTGTGCGGTGGCAACAGGCCGGCCACTGGCTGTAGATTGGCAGGAACCAAAACGAGTTGCAGAAGCGATTCATTTAATGAACGTAAAACACGCGGTTGTCACTTCTGTAGATCGTGATGAATTAAAAGACGGCGGCTCAATCATTTGGTATAATACAATCAAAGCCATTCGCGAACTAAATCCGCAAACAACGCTGGAAACACTGATCCCTGATTTTAAAGCCCAGGAAGAAAATATTCAGAGAATTATAGACGCTGCTCCTGATGTGGTGAGCCATAATATTGAAACGGTAGAAAGACTCACACGCCATGTCAGAATCCAGGCAAAATACTGGCGCAGTATGGAAACTTTGCGCTTTTTAAAAAAAGGCGGTATGCGTACAAAAAGTGGAATCATGCTTGGCCTTGGAGAGACAAAAGAAGAAGTAATACAAACCATGCAGGATTTGAAAGACAGCGCTGTAGATGTTATTACCATTGGACAATACCTGCAACCTACTCCAAAACATTTGCCGGTACAGCGTTACGTGCATCCGTCGGAGTTTGCAGAGCTTAGAGAAATTGGCTACCAGATGGGATTGGATTATGTAGAAAGCGGCCCGCTCGTGCGTTCTTCTTATCACAGTGACCGGCATGTGCATCCCGGATTGGGTAGAAAATCGTGGGAAAAAGCGAATGAACTGAAAGCTTTGAATGCTGCCAAAAATAATTAGAAAAATGACTACTTCATGAGAAAAGATTACTGCGCCTTTATAATATTGGGTTTGGTATTTTTTTCGCCACTTACCTCTCTCGGCCAGTATATTTTAAATGGAACTGCCATACAAGAAAGTTGTAACTGCTATCAGCTCACTACTGACAAAATGTGGCAGGGAGGTAGTGTATGGCAAAGCACTAAGATAAGTTTAAATGATCCTTTTGATTTTAAATTCAATGTATTTCTTGGATACCTGGATGGAGACGGAGCAGATGGCATTGTTTTTATGCTGCAGCAGCAAAGCGCCAACCTGGGGGTCCAAGGCGGCGGAATGGGATTTCAGGGAGTATCGCCTTCCGTTGGAATTGCCCTGGACACGTGGCAAAATGTGGATGACAATGATCCGGTTTACGATCATATCAGCATTCAGAAAAACGGAATTATAAAACATGGAAATGATCTGGCAGGGCCGATTCCGGCGTCCGCTGCCAGCGATAATATTGAAGATGGTGCCTGGCATGTTTTACAAATAAAATGGGATCCAGCCACTAAAACCTTAAGCACTTATTTTGACGGAGTTTTTCGCCTTTCAACTCAAACAAATCTGATCGCGGATATTTTTAATAATGATCCAATGGTGTATTGGGGGTTTAGTGCTGCCACCGGAGGAAAATATAATATTCAAAAGTTTTGTACGGCTTTAAATCCTGTTTATAACACCGGGCTAACAAATAATGAAGTATGTCATGGAACACCGGTTGATTTTAAAGACAGTTCTACTTCTTTTACTACAATTAAAAGTTACTTCTGGGATTTTGGAGATGGCACTACAAGCGATCTCGCAAATCCTCCTTCCCATGTTTACGCAGATACGGGCTCATATAAAGTAAGCCATTACACTAGTGCCATGGATTATTGTGAGAGCCCGCCTTTTACGAAAATCATTAAAGTCGGTGATGATCCGGTAATTTCTTTTGATGTGTTGGATACTTGTGAAGCGATAAATCCGGTAATAAATGTTGATGCCACATTAG
>JAHEZB010000022.1:0-4376 GCA_023251285.1 Chitinophagaceae bacterium
TTACTGCAGAAGAAATTGGCGGCTTTGGTTCTCAATATTTTTCAAAACAAATTGATCCTGAAAAAGCTGTCGCCATGTTCAATATTGAAATGATTGGCACAGATAGTCAATGGGGAAATAACAGCGCCTATATCACAGGATATGAAAAATCTGATTTCGGAAAAATATTACAATCGAACCTTGAAGGAAGTAAGTTTCACTTTGAACCAGATCCTTATCTAAAGCAAAATTTATTTTACCGGTCAGACAATGCAACCCTTGCTGCCCTCGGGGTTCCGGCTCATACGATCAGCACTTCCAAAATGGATGACGAACCGAATTATCACAAACAAAGTGATGAAATTTCCACATTGGATATGAATAATATGGCGGAGATCATCAAGGCCATCGCTATCAGCAGTGAAACGATAGTGAGTGGAAAAGATACACCTACAAGAGTGGAGAAAAGGTAAAACAAAATCGTCTTTATTTGTTCTTTTGCTGCAATACATAATGTAAAGGCACTCCTTGTGTTATTTCTGTTTCGTAATGGCATGTTAATTGATTATCTATTTTTTTTATCTAAAAACAATTCACATGGAAACAATTAAAAAACATTACCGGAGCATTATTACCATGATCACTTTGATATTATTGCAGGCAATTGCATTTGCGCAGGATTCAGGTGGTACCTCTTCAAGTTCTACAACGACTACTACCAGCTCTTCCACTACAACTATTCAGCCGTGGATGTGGGTTGTCGGCGCTATTATTGTTTTGATTATTATCATTGCCCTCGCACGCGGTGGTTCTAAAGACAGTAGTGTAATAGTTACAAAAGAAGAAAAGATCAGGGAATAATTATGGAAAACCACTTAATTAAAATGGCAGGTACTTCCCGCCATTTTTTTTTATAAACAACTTATCGGCACGCTTAAAAAATATCTCATCGTTTTTGTGGTACCATCCGAAAGGTTTACATCTTTTTTAATTCAGTAAAGCAACAAATAGGGAAGATTCCTTTTTTCTACAGCGCGCCATTATGAGCACTTCTTTTTTTTTCAAAACGAACTCATCTGATCCTTCCTCTTTCTCCTTTAATGCAAAATAATCTGTTTCCAAAAAGTGAGTTTGCATTTTAAACTGCTCATTTCCGTAAAAAAGAAACAGAAAAGAAAGTGAAAAACACTGAAGAGACCTGTGCTGTAAGTCTATCTCTGACGTTTTCATGTTATCTTTGCGCGCCTTAAAACAAGGGCAAAATCTGATAAAAATTAAAATAAATTATGGCATTACGCGCAGGAATTGTAGGATTACCAAACGTAGGAAAATCAACATTATTTAACGCAGTGAGCAACAGCGCAAAAGCGCAGGCAAGTAATTATCGTTTTTGCACCATTGAACCAAATGTCGGATTGGTGAATGTCCCCGACAAAAGATTGAACGTGCTTGCAGATTTGGTAAAACCTGATAGAATTGTGCCTACTCAAATAGAAATTGTGGATATCGCCGGCCTGGTAAAAGGTGCGAGCAAGGGTGAAGGTTTGGGAAATAAATTTTTAGCCAACATTCGTGAAGTGGATGCAGTGATACATGTCATCCGTTGTTTTGAAGATGAGAATGTGTTGCGGGAAGAAGGGCCGATAAACCCAATAAGCGACAAAGAAATTATCGAAACCGAATTGCAGTTGAAAGACCTGGAAGGAGTGGAAAAGAAAATAGCGAAAGTTGAAAAAATGGCTAAAAGTGGCGATGCTAAAAGTAAGGTGGAATTTGAAGTTCTGAAAAAAGCCAAAGCACATTTGGAACAGGGAAAAAACATCCGTTCGCTGGATTTTTCAAAAGAAGAAATTGAAGCCGTTGCAGATAATTTTTTCCTGACGAATAAACCGGTTTTATATGTTGCCAATGTCGATGAAGCATCAATGCATTCGGGCAATAAATATTCTGATCAATTGGTGGCTGCCGCTAAAGAAGAAGGTGCGCAGGTTATTATTATGACCAATGCGATCGAAGCCCAGATTGCTGAATTTGAAAATCCTGAAGACAAACAAATGTTTATGGAAGAGTATAAAATGGAAGAACCGGCGCTCGATCGTTTGATTCATTCTGCTTATGCGCTTTTAAATCTTTCTACTTATTTTACTGCGGGTGTGCAGGAAGTGAGAGCCTGGACGATTCATAAAGGCTGGAAAGCGCCTCAGGCGGCCAGCGTAATTCATACGGATTTTGAAAAAGGATTTATCAAAGCGGAAGTGATTTCTTACGAAGATTTTGTGCAATATAAGTCAGAAGCTGCCTGCAGGGAAAATGGCAAATTAAGGATTGAAGGAAAGGAATATATTGTGCAGGATGGTGATGTCATGCATTTCAGATTTAATGTTTAATCACTGGCCATTCAAACTTCAAATTGGAATAAATTCATTAAAAAACCCGGAAAAGATTTCCGGGTTTTTGGTGATAAAAATGATCATTTTATTTCCTGACGCTCACAGAAACATGCCTGTCCAAAGCTCTTTGATCGTCGGGAGCTGAAGCAGGATATTTGGCATATTGAGAACCATAGCCCTCTGCTCCAATTACCTGTGAGCCTACGCCCCGTTTGTCCAAGCCTGCTTTGGCTGCATTTGCACGATCCTGCGAAAGCTTTTTATTATCAGCGGCATTTCCTGAGGCATCGGTATACCCGCCTATTTTAATTTTCGCGTCCGGATAGGCTTTTAAAATCTCAGCAATGTTATCAAGTTGTTTTTCGCTTGCCGGAGTGATGGTTGCGGTTCCCAAATTAAAATTGAGGTTATCAAAATTGAACCATTTATTTTTTAGAGAATCGTCGCTTAATGATTTCCAATTGCTGTTGAGAAAAGTAACCAACTGATCTTCTATGCCTCCTTTATTTGCCTCTAATTCTTTTCCGTTGGGCAATTGAACTTTGATGGAGCCTGCAGTTGTATCAGGAGGAGTGGTTCTCATGGCAGTGCCTGTGTCATTATTTCTGGCTGTTGCGGTTGTATCAGTTACCGCGGCAGTACTTGGTTTTGTTTCGTTGCAACTTCTCGAAAAATACCAAAGCAAGGCAACTACAATTAAAATAACGATGAGAGGAACCAGCCATTTAGCAGTTGGCCTTTCTGAGATGGTTTTTACATCATCAATTGCAGTATGCGACGTATTTTTTAAATCAGTATTTCTTAAATCAGTATTTTTTAAATGAGAGGCAGCACCTTCCAATGAACTTAAACCGAACATACCGGCAAGGGAGGTTAATCCGGCTGGCATAGCCTGCATGATATGGTCTTTTTGGGAGGAAAGAAAACCCGCTAATCCGCTCGCCGATAAATTATTTTGCTCAGCATGCCTGCCTAATAATCCCATTATTGGCGGCAACGCCATACTCATTAATGAAGAGCTGGAAGAATCTTTGATCCCCGCAAACTGTGAAATCGCGCCAACAATTGCAGCGTGGTTTCCATCAAACAAACGGGATACCATGGTATTTCCTTTTTCCTGGCTCATTAGCAGGGGCGTATTAGGGGCAGTAGAAACATCATTTACAGAACTTTTAGCCATTTCAAAAACATCATTGGCACCGTTTGTTCCCGACGTTGATTTTTTTAATATTCCCGCAAGGCTGGTAGGGATGATAGCAGATAAGGCTTTACTAATTCCTGAGCTGCTTTCTCCAAGTGCGGAAGAAGCCTGATTGGTGAAGTCGGCGGTAAAGTAATTCTTTACCATTTCCATTAAATTGAATGCCATGATTGGGTTTTTAAAAGTGAAAAATAAAGGCGCTTCGAAAGTCAAATCTTTCCACAAAAACTTAATATGATCCTTTACACATTACAAAAATTATACCCTAATGAATTCAAAAGAAAAAGGCTGCTTTTTGAGTGCAGCCTTTTCAATTCTATTATTGAGGTAACAGTACCTTATCAATCACATAATAAACCCCATTGACGGCTAGATTATCAAAAAAGGAATTGGGAGCAACTATTTCTGCCTTAGCGGCCGCCCCGGAATATGGAGCGCCACCTGGTGGAAAAGTTCCCAAACCAGTAAATTGCAGACCGGTTACAAACGGGCCGGTAAAAGTTGCCTGTGCTTCTATTCCTGGATGTACCGGCACAACAGAATTAATAAGTGTGGTATAAAACGAAGGGGTTGCAGAGAAATTATTGGAAAACACCCTGATATTTGGCTGAAAGCCCGCGCCTGCATTTGTAGCCAGAAAGTGATACACCAAAAGTCCTCTCACCATTTCAGCTGTTATGGAACCGAAAAGTGCGGGATTACTAAAGACATCCGGGGTGGAAGAAAGCTGTGTAGCAGTAGGAGCAGCCATTGCTGCCGGCATTCCTTGCTGCAAAAGAGCATTGTAAATAGTACCAAATAAGAAA
>JAHEZB010000022.1:4410-11095 GCA_023251285.1 Chitinophagaceae bacterium
TGCATTATCGGGTACAAGTACAGTCATATTGGTGACCGGGTAAGCAAGTAATGAATCTAATTTGTTTAATCCTGTCTGCCCACTGTCCGCACGCGCTATTGCAGCTTTAAAATAGGAAAGCTTTGGGTTACTGTAAATGGCATCTCTCAATACCTGGCTTGGTGGTGCTACAATCCCTCCAACCAAATGAACAACACCATTTTTCATTTTTAAATCCGGTTTTACCACAGGAATATTGTTGTCATAAAAACTAGTAGCAGATGTAGATGCGAAAGTTGTTAATTGTAAATTAATCGGTGTTCCCGGCAATGTGCCGATTTTTAGCGTAGTTGGCAATTGCATATTAGGAACTTTATTGGTTGATGCAGGAACATCTGCCGAGAGAATCTGCTTTCCGGGAATAATCGAATAACCAACGATTCCGCCAAGTATTTGAGCCGGTAATGCATTTACAACAGTAAGAGAAGGAATTCCTGAAGCACGGAACGCATTATTATTTGGCAAAAAAACAGTGAATACACTGTTTGCAGAATCGTTCAACTGGTTCAGCATTCCAACTTTTGTAGCCGCCGCTTTGAAAAAACTAAAGCTTGTATCGCTGTTTATTAAACCATAAATAGTTGTAGCTGCATTACTGTTTATAGCCGGATAAGAAATTGGTACCGCATCAGGAAGAGGTTTATTACATGACGCAACAAATAAAACCAGGATTGAAAGTAAAGATAGCCGCGTAATTGTAAAAAACTTTAAAATATTTTCTTTCATATTTTTTGTTTAAAAAAATGAGCAATTAATTGAAGGAGTTAAAATAAGTTATAACCAATACTTACATAATAAAGGCCACCAATGGTTGCGTTTCCAAATCCATCGCGGTAGTATTGATTCAAGATATTGGTACCACCTATTTTTAGTAATACTTTTTGTGCAGGAAATTTATAACTCAGTTGTGCATCGAGCGTTTGAAAAGCTGGTACAAGACCATTGGCAAAATCACCCTGGTAATTCACATCATCCTGCCAGCGATAAGTAAAATTAAAACCATAGCGGTTTTCCTTTCCAAACCCGGTATTGCTGAAAGTAGCTCCGGCTCTGTAATCCGGCGCATTGAATCCTGCAATAAATCCTTCCGGTACTTTATCAAGATGATCAGAAGAAACATTTGCGCCAATCAAAAAATTATGCGGAAGCGAATACGTTAGTCCCAATCCAAAACCATAAGTATTTACGTTTCCTTCTACATTGGTAGGTACAGAATACGTTGTTACTTTTGCCGGATCACTCAAGTTAGCTCTTACAGTTGCAGGATCAGTAAAGACACTTTTATCGCCATTTACTGATTGGGCAACCAACGTTCGGGCAATAAAATCTTTATACACTCCATAGTATCCGTAAAGGTCAATCAGCAATCTTTTTTTCAATAAAAGCCCTTTATAACCACCTTCAAAAGAATTGACTGTTTCCGCTTTGAATTTATTAAAAGTCTTTATGTTTGGAGAACCTGCAAACATATTATTGTCAATCGCATAAACCGGATTTGAAGAAAAATGATAATAATCTTTAAATGTTTGCAAACCACCAATAAGAGCAGTTCCGCCACCAACTCTTAAATTGATCCATTGTTGTTGAGTAGAACCAAAACGGTATGCCTGCTGATAAGACAAACGAATGTTATTGTCTTCCGCAACTTTAACTACGGCAGAGAAACGTGGTGTAAATCTTCCTGCAAAATTTTCATTTTTATCATAACGTGCAGAAGCAATAAGTTTCAAACGATCGTTCAAAACCTTCTTTGTAGCCTGAATGTACGCGCCGAATTCATTGATTGGAATTTTGCCTGAAGAGTCTGCAAACAAGGTGCCTTCCGAATTCAAAACATATTTTTTAAAATTTGCGCCAACCAAAATATCCGCAACCTGTGACGTTTTTGGAGAAAGATCGTATTGGCCTTCTATATTATACAGGTTTGTTTTATCAACGAAAAGGCCGCCGCCTTTTGAAATGGGAATACTTCTTATTTTATCAAAAAGAGTTTTAAACTCAGCAGAACCGGGTGCCGGGCGCCCAATATCGGCAACTGTTCGCGCGGTATTTTGTGCAGCGATATCGGTTTGCCCTGCTAATTTTGCATTTAGAAATGCCATTGCATATTGGGCATACCATCCGTTGGCGCCGCCGCTTGGTTTCCATGCTTCATTTACCAAACGGGTGGTAACCGTTGCATTATAAGAATCACCGGCATTCTCTTGTGTCGTATAAGCTCTCAGGAACCAATTCGTGTTTACCAGTTCAACTTTATACTGCCCCACTTTCAAATTTAATAATGAATAACGATCGCTTCCGGTATAAACAGTATTTCCTGTACCCCAATATCCTTCTGCATTTAAAGAAGTTTTATCAGTAAGTTTGTAACTGGCTTCTCCATACATTTTAAAATTGATCGTGTTTGGATCTATTACATCTTTCTCCAAATATCCGGTTCTGGAAACCGGCATAGAAGCAGGCAATGTATTAATATATGGTGCATAAAATGGAGCGGCAGCTGCAAGAGGATTCAATACATTGCTCCGTATATCTGCAGTCGTTTCATCGCCATAAACGTTTACGCCATCGTAGTTCGGATCTGTTTCCCTTGTTCCTGGTTTTATACCACCAGTGGTTCCCAACCGGTCATAATCACGGTAATCATTAGCAACCCAGTCCTTTGCCTGAACGAGTTCGCCTCCAACTTTAAAAGCAAATTTATCGCTCACTTTTTTTGCCCAACGAAGCGCCCAATTATAATAAGGTGATGGTTTGCGATCATTATTGTCAATGTTCATGATGCCGGTTTTTGCTTCAAAAGAAAGCCCCTGGTACCGAAAAGGGTCTTTGCTGTTGATAATAATTGCACCATTCATTCCACCCGGGCCATACAAGGCAGAAGAGGCGCCAGGCAAGAGTTCTACGCTGGCTACATCTATCCCAGATAAACCGATAACACTTCCGACAGCAAAATTTAATCCCGGCGCCTGGTTGTCCATTCCATCCACGATTTGATTTAAACGCAAATTTCCACTTCCATTAAAACCTCGTGTGCTGGGTGAAGCAAAAGTGAGAGACGCGGTTACCATATCTACGCCTTTTAATTTCCCAATCATATCGTAATACGAAACAGCAGGTGTATTTCTAATGTTCAACGCGCTGATTCTTTCTATGGTAACCGGTGATTCTAATATTCTGGAAGGTGTTCTGGTTGCAGATACTACTACCTCCTGCCCTAAGGTGCTCACCGGGTCAAGAATTACCTTAATAAAATTACTTGAATTATTTACGCCAATATGTTGAGTTGCATATCCAATTGAAGAAACAATTAGTGTATCTGGAAAAGCACCTTTCATATCAAGAGAAAAATTACCTTTTTCATCTGTGTACGTCCCTTCTCCGGTTCCTTTTACTGTTACAGAAACGGCAGGGACACTTTCACCAGACGCCTTGTTTATCACATTTCCTTTTATGGTTTTGCCCTGGGAAAAAGCAGCTATTGAAAAAACATTCGCAATTGTGAGGAAGAGAATATTCCTGATGATTTTTCTCATATTTATCTTTTTGGTTAGAAATTTAATAAGCAAATTAAGGATTGTATTCTTGGAATAAAAATATTTTTATAATCGTTTCTTTGAAATAGTCTTTTTGTCATTTACTAAAATTTTATCTGCACTTTTGCATCTTATTTTAATTAGCATGAATTCAAACCTATTTCCCGGCCAGACTGATTTTTATAAAGGAAAAGTAAGAGATGTTTATACGATCAATGATAAGTTGTTGGTGATGATTGCGAGTAACCGTATTTCTGCTTTTGATGTGATATTGCCGAAACCAATTCCAAATAAAGGACAAGTGCTCACGCAAATTGCAGCATACATGCTAAAAGCGACAAAAGACATCTGCAGAAACTGGTTGTTGGATACACCGGCGCCAAATGTTTCTGTTGGTGTAAAATGTGTTCCTTTTAAAGTGGAGATGGTGGTTCGCGGAAATCTTACTGGCCATGCATGGCGCACGTATTCGTCCGGAAATAAAAGATTGTGCGGCGTAAGAATGCCGAAAGGGTTAAAGGAAAATGATTTCTTTCCTCAACCAATTATAACACCATCTACGAAGGCTGCGGAAGGGCATGATGAAGACATCAGTAAAGAAGAAATTATTGAAAGAAATATTGTTTCTGAAACTGACTACGAGCAACTGGAAAAATATACGTTACAACTTTTTGCAAGGGGAAAAGAACTTGCTGCAAAAAGAGGATTGATATTGGTAGACACAAAATATGAGTTCGGAAAACTGGGTGAGGAAATTATTTTGATAGATGAAATTCATACACCGGATAGCTCCAGGTACTTTTATGCCGATGGTTTTGAAGAAAGACAATCGAAAGGAGAAAAACAAAAGCAACTGAGTAAAGAGTTTGTAAGGGAATGGCTGATCGAAAATAATTTTATGGGAAAAGAAGGCCAACAAGTTCCTGAAATGAGTGACGAATGGATTTCGATCATCCGCAACCGTTATATTGAACTTTATGAAAAATTAATCGGTGAAAAATTCATTCCTCAAACTTTGACGGATGGGGAAACAAAAGAAAGAATTCTCGCTTCTCTTAAAAAGCTGCAATAGTTTGCAGCCATTTTAATACTCTATTTAGAAAACCAAAATTCCAGCTATTTCTTCGTTCACTGTTGTGCGAGCCACGGCTTCCTCTATCAGCTCAGAACAAAAGCGGAATAACTTTTGTACAGCTAATATTCTAATTGAATTTTAACCGTTTAAAAAAGATTATTATGCCAATTGTAAAAGTGATAGAAGTAATCGCTTCTTCAGACAAAAGTTTTGACGATGCAATTCAGAATGCAGTGTCAGAAGTTTCAAAAACAATCAAGAACATTGATTCCGTTTATGTAAAAGATTTTAAAGTGCACGTAAAGGATGAAAAAGTAAGTTCTTATGGAGTAATCTGTAAAGTTTCTTTCAGGGTGAATGAAAGTACAAAACAATAAACAAAGAAATAACCGGATTTAAGCTTTAAAACATTTAGATTAATGTTTAAAATGTCTTAATCCGGTGATGACCATCACCAGGTTTTGTTCTTTGCAAAACGCAATGGAATCTTTATCGCGGATAGAGCCGCCTGGCTGTATAAATGCAGTGATACCGGCGCTATGCGCGATTTTTACGCAATCATCAAAGGGAAAAAACGCATCGCTGGCCACAACCGCATTTTGTAATTCAAAATCAAATTGATCCGCTTTTTCAATCGCATGTTTTAATGCATCAATCCTTGAAGTCTGCCCACAACCTTTTCCAAGAAGCTGCTTATTTTTTACAATGGAGATGGCATTACTTTTTAAATGTTTGCATATAATATTTGCAAAGATCAGATCTTCTTTTTCTTCTTCAGTCGCATTTCGGCCGCCCTCTTCTTTCCATTCCGTAAAATTTCCTTCATCCGTATCCTGTACCAATAATCCATTTAATAAAGTTTTTGTCTGTTGCTTTTCTGTCGGAAATTTTTTAAGTTTTAAAATAATCCGGTTCTTTTTTGCCTGCAAAACAGGAAGTGCGTCTTCATTAAAATCAGGAGCAATCAGCACTTCAAAAAACAGATCTTTTAATAAATCTGCTGTTGTTTTATCGACAGGTTTATTTGAAATTAAAACGCCGCCAAAAGCGCTTTCAGGATCTCCGGCAAGCGCGGCTGAAAAAGCTAATGATACATTTTCCCTTTGAGAAATCCCGCAAACATTTGTATGTTTTATAATAGCAAAAGTCGTGTCATTTGCATCTTTAAATTCTTTCATCAGTTGTAAAGCAGCGTCCACATCGACCAGGTTGTTGTAAGAAAGTTCTTTGCCATGCAACTGTTCAAAAATTTCATTCACATCTCCCAGAAAAAATCCTTTCTGATGTGGATTTTCACCGTACCGCAACTCTTTCTTTTGTAGTTGAAATGGATCAATAAAATTGGTTTGATTAAAATAATTAGAAATGGCAATATCATACCTTGTGCAAACATCAAAGGCTTTTCCTGCGAAGTCTTTTCTTTCCTCTAAAGATGTTTCCGCATTTTTTTCTGATAAAATATTTTCCAATTCTTTGTATTCATTTTTATCCGCAATCACTAACACATTTTTAAAATTTTTTGCCGCCGCACGAATCATTGATGGACCGCCAATATCAATTTTCTCTATTATTGCTGATTCGTCATTTGTGGATCGCACTGTTTCTTCAAAGGGATATAAGTCCACAACCACCAAATCAATTTCCGGGATCTTGTATTGCTGCATTTCTTTCAAATCATTCTCTACATCACGTCTTGCCAGAAAACCGCCAAATACAACAGGATGAAGGGTTTTCACCCTTCCACCGAGAATAGAAGGATAGCCGGTAAGTGATTCTACAGACACGCATTTTCCTCCATTTTCTTCGATATATTTTTGTGTACCGCCGGTGCTGTAAATCGTTATATTTTGCTGAGTAAGTAAAGGGATAATGGATTGTAAACCGTCTTTGTTGTAGACAGAGATGAGAGCTGATTTGATTTTTTGTTGCATGATTTTTTAAAGAAACGATTCTTTTAAAGATTGATTACAAATGCACCCTGTTCGGGAACAGAATGAAACTGCAAATGTAATTCTTCACATTCTTTTTTCCATTG
>JAHEZB010000023.1 GCA_023251285.1 Chitinophagaceae bacterium
CAAACAGTTATGCTGCCGTGTCCGTTTACGAGCATAAAATTTCTATTTCCCGTTGAATTATTTGTATGATCCATACCGAAAAAGCTTGGATGATAATTTTGACCGTTCGTGCCCACTCCGTAACCATTAGTTCCGGTATCATTTACTAATTCCTGGTTGTAGTTAGCCGAGTCTGCTTTATAAGTATATCCGCTAAAAAAACCGGTATTTCCAGCAGTAAAATCACCGTTAATTACCAGTTCATTCCCTATCTGCATGGAAGCAGAAGCCGAACAACCGCCAGAACTTGTTGTAACAGTAACAGAATAATTACCAGCGATATCTACCGTAATACTTTGAGTTTTTGCACGTGTATTCCACAGATAAGTAACCCCGCTTGATGGCTGAGCCGTTAAAATAACCTTACCGGGGTTTGTACAGTAATCAGCGCTCATGGAGACAACCGGAGTTGTACAAGCCATCGGAGCCCCAACAGGAGCCTGGGCAAAACAACTAAGTATAATGCCAAAAAAGAATAAGGGGAAAATGCATATTTTTTTAAACATCGGCACTTATAGTTCGGTTTACGATTTTAAAAGACCGTAAATTGAAACTATGCGTTCGAGTTAAAAACTTCAACGTTTTTGTAAAGTTTACTTTCATAGACATCGAATTGAATTTAATTAAACGATCAGAAGTGCAATAAAACAGGATAATTTCGGTTACGCACTTTTTATCATCCGGCTATCTTGCCGCTTCCATTTAACTATAATTATTAGATGTAACGACGAATTAAAATAAATATTGTAACCTCAGGAAAATATTTTTCCGGTACATATTTCACTCACAGAAAACGTACAACTATCAATAAACAAATAAATATCCGAGAATCTTATTTACATTAATCTTTTTAAAAAGTATGTTTTTAAAACGTTTTTGAGTTTTTATTTTTAAAATTTAATATAACACGCTGACCAGTTGTACAGTTCCATCTGGCTTTATCACTTCCAACTGGTAAATACCTTTCGCTAAATGGCGAACGGAAATCGTCTCAATTGAAGTGTTTTCTGAATGGGTTATTTTGCCCGAGAAAATTGCCTGGCCTATAGAATTAGTGAACTTAACTGCATAAACTCCGGCCGGCAGATTTGACATCTGTAAACGGATGGCTCCATCGGTAATTGGATTTGGATAAACAGAAATGTTAGCGGCTATTTTTCCAACCACAACCCTTATAATTTTTGTATAACTGAGCTGTCCATCTTTGCTCACCCTTTTGATCCGGTAATAATTATCCCCTTCAAAAGGTTTTGTATCTGTCCAGGTATAGGATCCAGCTCCATTATTTAACGGAGTAACGATACCAGCCTGTAAGAAAGAAGTGCCATCTGCAGATTTTTCAATCTCATACTGTTGCATCTCACTTTCATTTTCAACATTCCATTCTACCAAAACTGCTTTATCTTTTTGTGTTGCTTTAATTGAAATAAAAGTTACCGGTAATGCATTCATCTGCCTGAAAACTACTTTAAACCTGTCTGCTGCAGCGGAAGCAGCATTGGAAGTAATGCTGACGTTCACAAAGCTACTATCAGTAAGGCTGAGCGGTGTGGAAATATTTGAAAACTTGTCTAACAAAAACGCCTGTATTCCCGCGGATTGCATATTTTCGGGCGAGAACCGCAACTGGTAAGTGCGCTGAGCCATGTTGCTCATACTGTAATAAATGGTATCTGTTGTATTTACCAATGACCTCGATTCGATTGATAAAGTTTTCCCCGCTCTTTTTATTCCAAAATTTTCTCCGCTATTCCCTAATTTAATGGCATCGTTACCATCTATATTGTTGCTGTAGCTTTCGTCAAAAGCCACTGAATTTCCGTCAGCCATTACAGCACCTTGCCCGCTACCCGTAAAAAGGCTTACTCTGAAAAACTGTGCATTATTATTTGAAATATTGCCAGCGACGCGTGCAAAATTCGCCGCCTTAGGTGCTCCTGCTTTACAGTCTTCTGTAAAAGTCAACGCAT
The DNA here is from genome assembly GCA_023251285.1 of Chitinophagaceae bacterium. Lineage (GTDB taxonomy): Bacteria > Bacteroidota > Bacteroidia > Chitinophagales > Chitinophagaceae > Ginsengibacter. Next base: position 2,010 of record JAHEZB010000023.1, read on the forward strand.
TACTTTGAACGGCAAATGCATTCATTTGTGCTGAACTGGTTGCATGGACAAAAAATGCCTGTCCTGATTCAATTACTGTACATGGAATACCCGTTGGGTAAGACAAAGTACCTCCCGGCACTGGTTTCCACCCATTAGCAGCACTCAAAGTTTGATATCCGCCTAATCCATAAGCCCCGGATAAATACGGATCCCACACATAAAACAAGTCATCTATATTTGCATTTTTTGTTATTAAAGTAAAATCAACCACGGATGCATAAGGATTTCCAACAGATTGCAGTTTATCAGCAGTAACAGAAATGGAAGGTAAAGTGCCTGTAAGAAGTGCGCCGGTTGTCCTCAAGACAGTTGAATTAGCCGCTTGATTGTAAGCCGTTACAGTCCGGTCCCCTCTAACAAAAAGCATATAGCCATTTTGTCCATAAACCGGGTTGTTTGTATTTGTTATGCCTGTCCACGTATCATTTTGTGAGTCATAGTATTTCATTGAAGGAGTTGCGGTATAGGCATCAAAACCTGCCGCCGTGCCACCTGTACCGGTTATCTGCGTGCCATAATTGCTCGTAGTAACTCCATTTTCCATCCATGTTTGTTTTACTGATTGCCCCGTTACAGGCGTTGCCAAAAATTGCCATGATTTCCCATGCTGTCCGGCTGCAGTACCGGTATTAATAAAACGCTCTACCGTAACATTCCCGGTTATTGAATTTCCGGTGGCTAAAATACCAACGTTGGCCGTACCTGCATTGTTGGAAACCAGAGTAATATTATTTCCAGTATATAATTTGCTGGTTGTCGCTCCAAATGATAAGGAGCCCGAAATTTTCAAAGTATCATTAGCAGTTGAGGAAACTGAAAGGCCTGAAGCACTCGTATTGCTTACTACCAGGTTCTTAATCAACTTATTTTTAAAGATACTTCCCGCTATTGTTTGTGCAGATGAACCGTTCATTTCCAGCGTACCTGCACTTGCATCGATGCTTCCGGAATTTAAAATAGCACCTGCCACTTTAATTGTTCCCGCGATTATTAAAGAAGCGCCGCTTCTTACAATTAAATCTTTAGCTTCAGCAGTATTTGAAATAACCGTTGGAAAATTATTCACGTATTTTGGAATAATCGCATCAGTTGTTGAGCTTGGAATCTGGCCGCATAACCAGTTTCCCGCATTATTCCAGTCCGTATTTACATGGCCCGACCAGGCACCCGGTGCACCGATATACACGTCGGTTGTAGTCGTAAATGAAGAACAACCTCCTGTTGCCGGTACGGTATAAGTAACGATGTAATTTCCAATCGCGTTTGCACTTGGTATAATCGCACCTGTTGCAGCATCCACTGTCAACCCGCTTGTTGCGGTAAATTGACCACCTGTGGTCCCCGTAACAGTTACAGATTCTGCAGTTGAAATTGAATTACAGAAGGGAGCATCAACATAAGAAATTGAAGCATTAGGAATCGCAGTAATCGTTATGATGGCTGCATTAGATTCATTGGAAACCGTGTAAGGATTTAATCCGGTATTATTGCTACTCGTTACTATTGCATTGCGGTAAATATAATAAGTGCCGGCGTTATTGAACGGTGCCACTGAAGGATCGGGAGTTAATGTTGCAGAAGTAGCCCCGGTGATATTCGTTCTTGCGCCAGCAGCTGAAAGACTATAAGTCCATTGGTAACCGGCATTTGAAAGCCCGGCAGGAAGCGTTCCAAAACTATCACCACTAATGGCAGTTCCGCTATTTCCGGCGCAAATTCCCTGGGTGGTATTAGTAGACAATGTATTTGCTAAAACAAGTGCCAGATTTTGAAAAATCACCTTGTTTCCCCCAGCATTTTCATAATATTCATAATTTAATACACTCGAACCGGTAAGGTTGATCAATACGCCGGGCTTTGTATTAAAGGCCTGGTCTGTCCAATTGTTATAAACTACATTTCCATCAATGGTTAATTTGCTTCCATCATCTGAACCAAGATCCACTATATACAATCCTTTTTCAGTTGAGTTCATATTAAAGCGGACGGAAAAATTCTCCGTATAAATAGAACTGGCCCCAGAACTGGAAGAAACCGGGAAACAGGTAGCATCACCGCCAAAAGCTTCAGCAAATTGTTCTGTTTCGGTAAAATATCCAATGTAATTATCGAAAGCTTTTCCATTATAAATATGCCCTATCCATGAATTATTTCCGGCAGTAGTTTGGTCATCGGTCGAATTGGAATAGGTGCTTACGGCAACAGAAGTTGTGGCTGTACAACCTGCTAAACTTTTCACGCTAACGGTATAGGTCCCTAATGAAAGATTACTAAACACTCCGTTTGATTGATAAGCGCTGCCATTTAAGCTATAAGTGTAAGGTGCAAGACCTCCACTTCCGGCTATGGTGATTGTTCCGGTGCCACCCACACATACTGTGGGACTTGTAGCAGAAACGGAAGGAGTTGCACTAATCGTTACGACATGACTGGCAGTTAATGGACTACAACCTTCAGCAGTAGCAGTAATAGTAGTAATTCCATTCCAGGTAGCATTGTAAGTGACGGCTCCTGTTGATGAATTAATAGTATTTCCTCCTGCAAGACTCGTTGCGTCCAGTGTGTATGTAATTGCGGTTGAATTAGCAGCTGTTGCCGTATAAGTAACGGTTCCCGCTCCCTGGCATCGAACAGAAGAAGTACCTGATGCAAAGGAAGGGGTTTGAACTTTTGGCGTGATAATAATTGAGGTGGTTGTTTTATAAGCAGCACATCCGTTTCCTGCTGGCACCGTATATGTTACCGTATAAGTGCCGGTTGTACTTGCATTTAAATCAACAACACCGGAGTTTGCATCAATTATCAATCCCGCAGTTGAGCCGTATGTGCCGGTTCCGCTTCCTGCCTTAGTAACGGTTGCTGTTCCTGCACCTGAACAGTAGGGACTTCCGCCGTAATTTATGGTAGCATTGGGTGCGGTCGAAATGGTGATATCGGCAGAAGTTGAGTATGCATTGCATCCTCCAAATGCCGGAACAGAATAAATAATTGTGTGCAAACCTTGTGTACTTGCACTAACATTGATCACGCCTGTTGAAGGATTAATAGACAAACCAGCATCCGAAGTAAGGGTTCCCATTAATCCGGTTTGCGAACCGGTTGGTACTAAAGTTCCCATGTTTGAACAGTACGGACTTGCCGGATAAAAACCCGATGCCGAAGGTTGCTGGGTAATCATAATATTTGTTGTGGTCGAAAAAGCTGAACAACCGCCTGCTGATCCTACCATATAGGTAACCGTGTGATTTCCCGGCGTACTTGTTAATAAAGTTACCACGCCGCTCGAAGCATTAATCATTAATCCTGCATCAGAAGTGAATAAGCCTCCTGTTGTGCCGGACACGGTTGGCGTAGCAGTCCCCGAACTGGAACAATAAGGAGAGCCCGGATAAGAAATTGTTGCAGAAGGAGGTGTCGTTACCGTTATAACCGTTGGTGCCGATGAGGCACTTTGACAACCGCTTGCATTGGTTACTTTTACTGAATAACTTCCTGAAGCGGTTGGGCTGATACTTGGTGTAGTTGCTCCTGTCGACCATAAATAACCTGTTCCTGCACTTGCTGTTAATGTTACATTTCCTCCGGCACAGAATGTGGTAGGACCACCGGCACTGATGGTTGGTGTGGCTGGTAAGGCATTTACTGTTACTACAGTTGCCGCTGAGGATGCACTCTGACAGCCGCTTCCGTTGGTTACTTTTAGCGTATAACTTCCTGATACTGTAGGGCTAATACTTTGCGTTGTTGCCCCTGTTGACCATAAATAAGTTGTTCCGGCACTGGAAGTTAAAGTGGTACTTCCTCCGGCACAAATGGTAGTTGAGCCACTTACAGCAATAGTTGGTGTAGCTGGCATTGCAACAACAGAAACCTGTATAACTGGTGATACACTAACACAGCCGGAAGTAACGGTTCTTCTGTACCATGTCGTTTGAGTTAAGTTGCCAGGTGTATAATTTATGGTATTATTTATTCCGGGTGCTGCAATAAAGCCTGTCGTTGAGCTGGCAGTACTCTGCTCCCAGTAGTAAGTATAGGTGCCGGTCCCACCGGTAGGAATACTCCCGGTAATATTTCCCGGAGATGTTCCACTACAGATGGGTTGAGTATAAGCAGCCTGAACATATAACTTTTTCACTGTACCAACACAAGGATCGGGGAAAATGCCATTATTTGCAGGAATTAAAGCTGAATTATTTCCGAGCAAATATCCCTCTGCTACCGATTGGCTTGTAATAGCGTTGCAGGACGCATTTACAGAAAATGAGTTACATGTTCCGTTAGGAGTACCATAACTTGAAAAATTCACGGTTGTAAATACGGTTCCAGCAGGTGCTGAAAAGGTAGCAGTCCCATTTTCAGCCGGGGTTTGACAAATTGTACCGTGAAGACCATTTGTGTAATCCAATTGATTATTACCGATACTTTCTGGTTGTGAATTTACCGTAACATTTGTGCCGGAAGAAATACATCCATTGCTGTTTTTTGCTGTTACGGTATAAGCGCCGGTGATTACTCCGGAAAAGTTGCCTGTGGTATTAGAATAGCTAACTCCATCGATACTGTATGATATTCCGGCACCTGTAGGCGCAGTAACGGCAATGGTGCCGGTTGATGTAGCACATGTTGGCTGAGCTGTTACACTTGCTGTCGGTGTCCCGATCGAACTTATTGTTATTGTAGCTACGTTGGATAGATTGGTGGCAGTATAAGATGCGAAACCAATATTATTGCTACTCGTAACAGATGCACTGCGGTAAACATAATAAGTACCTGCTGTATTAAAGGGAGCCTTTGTAAGATCGGGTTTATAAGTCGCTGCTGTAGCTCCTGGGATATTCGTTGTTGCGCCACCGGCAGTTGTACTATAACTCCATTGATACGTTCCGTTTGATAACCCAGACGACAGTACGCCAAAATTATCGCCACTTATAGTAGATGATGCGCCATCGCTGCAAGCTGTCTGCGAAATATTTGCAGTTAAAGTGTTTGCCAAAATAAGTTTTGGATTTTGAAAAACTACCTCATTTGCGCCACTGTTCTCATAATATTCATAAACCAGGGAACTGTTGCCGGAGAGGTTCATTAAAACTCCCGGAGTTGAAGCAAAAGCATGATCGTTCCAGTTATTATAAATTAAACTTCCATCGACATATAAACGGCTTCCATCATCAGATCCCAGGCTGAAAGTATAAAGCCCGTTCTTTGTAGAATTCATTCTAAACCGGGCAGAAAAAGTTTCGGTGTAAATGGAGCTGCTGCCCGAGCTCGCCGTAATTGGAAAGCAGGTTGTATTTCCACCAAATGTTTCGTCAAAGGACTCAGTTTCGGTAAAAGTGCCAGCATAATTACTACTGTTTAAAGCAGTTCCTTCATACGCATGTCCAACCCATGAATTTGTTCCGGCAAGCGTTTGATTTCCTGTTGATGCAGCATATTCATTTACAGTAACCGGTAATGAAGTACCGCAACCGCCGCTACTTTTTATGTATAAAGTATAATTTCCCGCTGCCAACCCTGAAAATAAATTGCCAGATTGATACGTTACTCCGTCAATACTATAGGTATAAGGCGTCTGGCCACCGCTTCCTGTTGCTGTAATCGTTCCGGTGCTGCCTCCCACACAAGATTGAGTTGTAGAAAAGGTAAGAGCCGGGGAAGTGCATGGCGTATAAGTCAAAGAAATATTGTCAATCGCTGCCGGAGGATTTGTTCCGGTATTATTGTCATTTTGCCATGTAAAAATTAATCTGACAGTAGTACCGGCAAGAGAATTAGGTAGTGAAACTGATTGATTGGTAAAGACAGTATAAAATGCGCTTTGAGTGTAGATTAAGGTAGCACCTGGAACAGTTAAAGTCCGTTGTGCCGGAATGCCGGCAACCGGGGTAATAGTTGTCGGTGCAGTATAAACCAACAACCTGTCGTAACTTATTTGACCTGAACCTTTAAGGAAAAAAGTAAGTGAGAGGTTAGTAGCATCTGAAGGTATTACGATGTCTCTATAAATATGTGAAGTATAATCGTTATTGTTCGTGTATTTGTTTTTTGACCCATTAGAATTATCAATGTAAGCACCATTTGTACCTAAATATTTTACTGCTGTGCCAACGTACCATTTGTTATCATTATCATTCACTGCTGTCCACCCATTAGCTATGAAAGTTGATGTTGCATTTTCAAAACCTCCATCCGATGCAGGGATTAATACTGTTTGAGCGTACCCTTGAACATTTAAAAGTAAGAACAAACAGAAAAAGATAAAACGAAAAGCACCTGTTATACCCACAAAAGTATTTCTTAATCTGGGTAAGTGCAGAAAAAACGGATTGGTAGCTTTGCTTGAAAATAAAGACACCTTCATAGTGATTGGATTCAAAGTTTAGGGTTTGAATTCGCACTATAACGGATAGTAATTGTTTGTAGTATTAAAACAATTGTTTATCAACAGGTTTAAATATATTAAGTATGAAGTAATATAAAAGAATACAATGCTTAACATACTATAAATGAAGTGAATAAAACTAAAGTAGTAAATAACGCTTTTAAAAAGTCCGCAAAAGCATTGACTTTAATCAACCTTTATTTTGACGCGCGCGTACACGACTCAAGGTTTCGAGAGTCATTCCAAGATAAGAAGCGATATATTTCAAAGATACCCGCTTTATAAGCTTGGGCTGTTTTTCCAGGAAATATCTGTATTTTTTTTCTGCTGAAGATAGTCTGCCAATGTATGCCCTATCTTCCGCCCCGCGGTAATGGTGCTCCCACAGGCGCCGTGCAATAATATTCGTTTCAGGATATTTATCAAAAGCTGATTCCGTAAGTGCTACCGGAATAGCAACCAGCTCGCAATCTTCCAAAGCCTGAAGGTATTCGCGACACGGGTCATTGGTACCAAGTGTGCGAATAGAACCAACAATTTCATTTTCCTCATTAATCCAGGTGGTAATAAACTTTCCCTCCTCTTTAATACAACCATGGATCACTCCCTTTACAATAAAATAAAAATGATCCGCAATAGATCCCGGCTTCAACAGTAGTTTTCTTTTTTCAATAAATAACGGAAAAGTATGCTCATCAAAATCGCGGATCGCCGCCTCTGAAAGTTCACCAATACTTGTAAAATAAGCGATTACAGGAGAATGGCCATCTTTTGTTTGCCATTTTGCAGAGGTGTGTATTTTGTTCATTTCAAATAAAAAAAGGCGGGTTGATAATGAATTAATAAAGTATATTTTGCAACCGGCCTATCATAATTCCCTGGTGATAAATTTGCATAATATATTTCCCTTTATTAAATTGATTAGAATTAACCGAAAATTGAAGACGCTTACGATTGTCTTTTGCATTATCAAAATGTACAACTGCCGAATAAGTTTTTCTTCCCGCGTTGGTATTGAAGGTTGCAGCTGAACCGGAGGCGTTCAATAATACCTGTCCATTTGGCTTAATGATCACGATATAAATCTCAGTAGTACGATTTTCAGCTTTCACATTGATTTCAAATGAGCCAACCAGTCTCTTTGCCTCTGAGGCCAACCAGGTCTTTTGATCGTTATTGTAAGCGCCAAATCTTAAATGCGAAACCAATAAGGGCAAAGATAATGCCGGTTGCTGTGGACTTTGCCCGTAGGCGGGTTTCTTCTCCTTCTCTTTTTGTGTTTTTTCAAGAAGTTGTGTTACCATCTCATTCAGTCGCGCATTCTCTTTCGTGATAGCAATATTTTGAATTCGCAATTCTTCAATATTCCTTTCTAAAGCTGCGATTTTTGTTTCTGCTGTTGAATCTTTTGCAGAATATCTATCTTGTAGAATTAAGGCAATTTCATTTTTCAACTTATTAAACTGCATTATTTTCACAGCAAGTTGATGATCGGATAAATCATATGCAATGGTGTCAGCCGGATCATTGAAGTGCCGGATTGCGGAGTCTAATCGTACCTGCTGCATCCTGCTATCATTTGTTTTTTTATCGATAGATGCATTTTCGGAGAGAGGGGCACGCGGATAATGAGGAAATTTTTTTGAAAAATAAAACCGGTAGCCCCAAACTGAGATGAGCGTAAAAGCAACAGTAATAACTATTAATGCAGAAATCAACAGGTATAAAGATTTACGATCTTTCATCAATAGTGCTAAAGTATTTCCTTGCAAAATATGTAATTAATTATCATTGTTTGCTTATTTCCACTTATTGACAGTAATAGATCCGGCAATTTTAAAAAAGCCGCCCTTTTTCTTGATAATTAGCCATGCTGAACAACGTTTCATTTGAAAATGAAAAACTCGAATTTGCATTATTTATTCATTCGCTGCCTTTAGTAAATTTCTCCACACCTGCATTCCTTTTAAGGGATAAAAAGTATCGCACTAACATAGCTTCATGTTGTTGTAATTATTTAACCCATAAGTAGCAGTAACCTTTTTGTGTCTTACGACGTCATCTTTACCTATCTGCGGCGGTATTCCTTCGATCTTTTGATCGAAGGTCTATCGAAGATATATCAAAGGTGTATCGAAGGTGTATCGAAGAAATACACTACCTGGTGGGGCGATATTACTTTGCAGGTATATTGCGGATAAATAACAAAATAGAATTGATTGCTTACTTAATTCGCTGCTTAATTTCCGGCTTTTAAAAACAGGTATATTTTTTAAGTTACCAGGCTAATGAAACATTTTTAATATTGCCTTTTTACCCTATTTTTGCAGCCCAAAAAATTAAGTAAAAACTATATGGATAATTTGATTTACGTAGTACCCGCAATGGGTATCGTTGGACTGCTTTATACCTTTATAAAGTTTGGCTGGGTAGGTAAACAAGACCCGGGAAATGAACGCATGAAAGAGATCAGCACTTATATTGCTGAAGGAGCTATGGCTTTTTTAAAAGCCGAATGGAAAATCCTTTCCTATTTTGTAATTATTGCAGCAATATTGCTTGGAATTATGGGTTTTAGTAGCGCCAACAGCAGTTGGGTTATTGCTATTTCATTTATCTGTGGCGGTTTTTTTAGTGCACTCGC
>JAHEZB010000517.1 GCA_023251285.1 Chitinophagaceae bacterium
CCGAACGACAAAGAAAGTTGCGCGTTTTGACGGCCCAGCATTGGCCAATAAGCTTTTAAATGAGGAAAGTTATCCATGTAAATTCTCGCCACCGCATACATCTTCATATCTTCAATAATGGATGATTCAGGTACGTTGCTCATGTCATTATTTTTGTTGCGGAATTTTAATGGAATGAATGTATTAAAACCATTCGTTTTATCCTGCAAATTTCTTAAACGGCTCATGTGATCGATGCGATGTGCGTAATTTTCAATGTGACCATAAAGCATCGTAGCGTTTGTCTGCATTCCCAACAAATGAGCCTCTTCATGAATTTTCAGCCATCCTTCTGCATCCACTTTGTCCTCACAAATCTGTTTTCGGATTTCAGAATCAAAAATTTCTGCACCGCCGCCTGGCATGGATTGCAAACCGGCATCATGCAATTTTTTCATTCCTTCTTTTACAGAAAGTTTTGCTTTCCGAAACATGTAATCCAATTCTACTGCAGTGAATCCTTTTACATGTAATTCCGGGCGATGTTGCTTTATCTGCGAAATAAAATCACAGAAAAAATCAAGATTCATTTTTGGATGAACCCCTCCTACAATATGAACTTCAGTAACCGGTATCCCGTCGTAACTTTTTACAATATCCATCATTTGTTCTTTCGACAATGCCCAGCCTTCATCACGGTGTGCATATAAGCGGGAGTATGAACAAAATTTGCACGAAAAGACACAAACGTTTGTCGGTTCAATGTGAAAATTTCTATTGAAAAAAGTTTTATTCCCATGTTTTTTTTCGCGGATATAATTTGCGAATGTCGCCGTTAATCCAAGACTGGCTTTATCAAAAAGAAGGATCCCTTCTTCATCAGTTATTCTTTCATCTGCAATTACTTTGTCAGCGATTTTTTTAAAATTTTTTCCTTCGGGTAATGCATTAATTTCTGCAATTAATTCTTCTTCTTTATTTGGCTTTTGCATGCCGCAAAATTATCGAATAAGATCCAAGAAAGTAGCAGCTACGGAATAGCAAGTATAAAGTAGCAGCTAAAAAGTAGCAAAATTAATTTGACACAGTCAATAAAGAAATACAAGCAATTTATATTTCGTTTCTACAGACTTCCGAAAGGGCAAAATGATTTAGAGTATAGCAAAGCCATATGCAACTACGAACACCACATTTTCTCAAGCTTAAAATATCAGATCTCAACAAACAAACAAAAAACCTGAATTCCTTTTTACCCGAATAATTATTCCTTCACAATTTTCTGCACCACAGTTCGATGAGTGTATTGAAGTTTGATCATATACACGCCTGGCGCTGCTCCGGACAGATCTACCGGCATTTGCGTGTATGCATTACCGTTATATGTTTTAGACCAGATCAATTGACCAACAGAATTGTAAATGTGGGCGGCTTGTAATGTTACGGGCACCTCGTAATTCCGGATGAAAAATTGGTTGTGGAAAGGATTTGGATAAAATAAATATCCTTGTTCTTTCAGTAGTTGCGGAACACTTATTCCGAAAAGGTTTATATTATCAATGTACAGATTATTTTGCTCGTTTCCTTTGTCAACAAAATAGATCTGAAAATCTTTTGTACCAACGTACGGGAACAGATTAATGCTGATATTCCTCCAGTCGTTTGCTGTTGGAATAAAACCAGAGGAAGAAATATTCTGTGTCGTCTGTAAACCGGTTCCCCAGTTTTTCCATACAGTAGTAAATGTTTGTCCGCAATCGGTTGTCACTTGTAATTCTAACGTATCCTGCGGTCCGGATGTGGTTCTTGCTGCATAAGCATAATCAAACGAAACAAACATCGAATCTACAGTGGCAGTGCCGCCGATTATTGAAGAAACAAATTTATTCGTCGTTCCGGTGGAAGAAGCATTGAAGTTTCTTATAACCATTGATGCGGTTCCTGTTTTTGCCGCATCAGTTGTCCTTTGCCATGTTATTCCTCCATCCGGATTTTCGATTGTCCACGTTGCCGGTGGGAATGTTGGATTTTCAAAACCTTCAGTTATCGGAGTTGTTACTTTTCCTGTTACAAAAAATGCTTTTCTAATCGTATCATTGGCAGGTGATTCATCTCCCGTTCCTGATGAAGAAACAGGCTGTGTGGTGAATACCGTAATTACATGATTGCCTTGTGGCGGCGTGAATGTATTGAGTGGTACATTCATTTGTGCATCAGGAGCGAGCGTAATTCCTGTAACTGTAGTTTCTGAAGGAGCTCCATTATCGATCTGGTAGTCTACTTTAAAACCGGTAATGGTTGAAAATCCAACATTTTTGATAGTAACGATCGGCACAGTCGGCTCAGCACAATCAGTTTCCGCAGGTGGGTTTATTGCAACAGGTGTGATATCACGTGAAGTTTCCTGTTTGATATTTATATTGTCTATGAAAATATTGTTTCCATAATCACTGGTGCTTCTAAATGCGACAATAATATTTCCTGCGCTTAAAATACTTCCGTCCAGAGTTATTTTTTGCGTTACCCAATCTCCGGCAGCGGGATTCACATAAGCGTCTGAAGAAGAACCGGCAGTCGCAAGCGCTGCTCCCGCTTTATTGAAGTAACTGGTAAAAGTAGCGCCACAATCGTTTGAGACCAAAACATTCAAACTGTCGTTAAATTGAGGATCGGGATAATTTTTGTGAGCAAGATCAAAGGTGATCACAACAGGATCTGAGTTAGAAAAAGTAAGTTTTGGCGTACGTAATTCAGCCCATTGCCCGCTCTTGTCGTTGTCATAGTTATCAATTAATAAAGAATGAGCGCTGTTTTTTCCCGGCGAGGTGATTTTCCAAACATTGTTATTAAATGGATTTATAAAACTCCAGCCGGCAGGTGGAAAAACTCCATTTTCAAAACCTTCGGAAAGCGGTAAAGCTACAGGATTTGGAACAGAAAGGGTGGTCTTTAAGGAATCATTTGCAGGCACCTGGTCGGCCCCGCTGCCATTTACGTTGGAAGTAAAGAATGTAAATGTAAAATTACCGGTAGCGACGGGTACAGTCGGAAA
>JAHEZB010000518.1 GCA_023251285.1 Chitinophagaceae bacterium
GTCATTTTCCACGACTGGTACAAAAACATGGTTTATATTTCGCCATCGCTGATTAGTTTAATTATTTTAGCCGTCATTGGTATTGCTGTATTTTATACCCTTTTTAGCATGCAGTTTAAATGGGATCGCAACGAACAAATATATGAAGAGTTAAAATTTAAACAGAATAAAGAGCACGCAGTCGATTTATAAATTTTATATTCTTTATTTGCATCCTCAAAAGTCTTTCTATACCCTCAAAATTCATTATGAAAAAATTATTTGCCTTACCACTGATTGCTTTGTTATTTTTTGCCGCAGGTTGTAAAAAAAATAACGCTAACCGTAATGTAGCCTGTAACAAAACTCCTTCAACGATCGTGGCTCCGGCAGCAGAGCAGCAGGCGCTGCAAGATTCTCTTACTGCACATGGCATCCAGGCAACAAAAGATTCTTCCGGATTTTTTTATACCATCAGTAACCCAGGCACAGATCCCAAACCCAAAGACCTTTGCACAACTGTTTCAGCTTTCTACAGGGGTGGTTTTTTTAACGGAGCCGGCTTTGATTCTTCCGCATCTGGAAATCCACTTATTTTTCAACTTTTCCAGGTCATTCCCGGCTGGCAGAAAGGAATTTCTTTAGTGGGTAAAGGAGCAAATCTTAATTTATACATTCCACCATCATTGGGTTATGGCTCTAAAGATGTTACCGATCCTTCAACAGGCAAAGTAGTCATTCCGGCTAATTCATACCTTGTTTTCCAGGTATCTGTTGTCGATATACAATAACGTTTCAGTAAAGCAATCAATAAGCACGATTCGTGTCCCGGCTGAATTCATTAAATACTTTATGAAAAAAGGAATTATTTTTCTTTACATTTAGATTTTAAATTTTCCGGATGAATTTTTTTAAAACGAACCCCCCACCTTTTTATCTAAAGCTGGCGCTGGTAATGGTTGGAATCCTTTCCCTCGGTTACTTAACTGTAATCGGAAAAGAAATTCTATGCCCGCTGGTTTTCGGTTTTCTTTTTGCCATTCTTTTGTTGCCGCTTTGCCGGTTTCTGGAAACAAAAATTAAATTACATCGGGGCGCTGCTTCTGTATTATCCGTCGTTATTTTATTGGTTGCTTTGGTCCTGCTGTTGTACGTTATCGGTTCGCAACTTACCCGCATCACGCAGGACTGGCCTGTGTTTAAAGCGCAGCTTACGCAGTCGCTTCATCAGATCCACGCCTGGATTTCTCAAAAATTTCATATAGATCTTGCCAAACAAATGGCCTATATAGATTCTACTGCAAACAGCATAGCTTCTCATTCAACTTCTATGATCGGCGCTACCGTTCTGTCACTGTCGTCGATGTTGCTGTTTATTATTTTTATCCTGATTGATACTTTTTTTCTGTTGTTTTACCGCCGTCTCTTTTTAAAATTTATCATCCGTTCCTTTAAAGAAGAAAACAGCAGCATTGTTTTAGACATTTCAGAACAAATCCAATTCATTATAAGGAAATACATACTTGGCTTGCTTTTGGAAATGCTCATCGTAGCTTCTGTTTGCTGCGTGGTTTTTTTAATATTGGGAATAAAATACGCGATCTTACTTGGCTTGATTACCGGGTTGTTTAATATCATTCCATACATTGGTATTTACACGGCGCTTTTGATAAACATCATTATCACTTTTGCAACGGGCGCATCCGGAACTATTATTCTATTGGTATTGATCACAGTGATTGCCATGCACCTGATAGATAGCAACATTCTTTTACCGGTCATTGTGGGTTCGAAAGTAAAGATCAATGCATTTATAACCCTTATAGGTGTTGTAGTGGGCGAGCAGCTCTGGGGAATTCCCGGCATGTTTTTATCGATACCGGTAATTGCCATAGCAAAAATTATTTTCGACCGCGTCGAATCGATGCAGCCCTGGGGTATGCTTTTGGGCCATGAAGAACTATTTGAAAAGCCACCTAAAAAGATGCCTTCCTTTTTTAGAAAACATTCTGTGATTCATGATGAACATCATTGATTTGTGAGCTTTCCTCGATGAACTTCAAGTATCTTTGTTAGCATAAATTTACTTTTATGAGCCATGAAGCCATTTCCGTTTTTGATATGTTTAAAATAGGAGTAGGGCCTTCCAGCAGCCACACGCTCGGCCCATGGCGTGCTGCACAATTATTTCTAAAAACCTTGCAGGATAAAAGTATTTTAGATGATGTTATTTCTGTTGAAATATTATTATATGGTTCGCTTGCCAAAACAGGTAAAGGACACGGAACAGATATTGCGGTTCAATTGGGTTTGTGTGGCGACGATCCGGTAACTTTTGACGTCAATCTTATTTCTGAAAAAATACATTCCATCAACCGAAATCAGAAATTATTATTGAATGGAACGCATCCCATTACTTTTAATCCTGCAGAAGATATTGAATTTTTAAAAAGCGAATCGCTTCCTTTTCATCCAAATGCGCTCACTTTCATTGCTGTCTTAAAAACCGATGATCATATTTCTGAAACATATTATTCCATCGGTGGTGGTTTTGTAAAAAAAGAAGGAGAGGAGATTGATAACCAGGATCAAGTTATTCTTCCTTTTCCGATAAATGATGCAGATGATCTGATTCATTGGTGTATGCAAACCGGGATGAATATCAGTGAAGTGGTGATGGAAAATGAAAACTCGTGGCGGCCTGAAAATAAAACCCGCCAGGGTGTTTTACAAATCTGGAAAACGATGAGCGAGTGCATGTACAAAGGTTGCCACACAGAAGGAATTTTGCCGGGTGGTTTGAATGTAAAACGCAGGGCTGCAAATCTGAATAAAAAATTACTGGCTGGAAAAGAATATTCCGATTATGATTCCTGGATCAAAGCGATCCGGGAAGGAGGCAAAGATTTCAAGTATATCCTCGATTGGGTCAGTTGTTTTGCACTCGCAGTTAATGAAGAAAATGCGGCATTTGGCCGGGTGGTTACTGCGCCTACAAACGGAGCTGCGGGAGTAGTTCCTGCGGTGCTTGCTTATTATATTATTTTT
>JAHEZB010000519.1 GCA_023251285.1 Chitinophagaceae bacterium
TTATCGTTTAACTTTTTGTTTTTTTTCAATCAAATAGTTATCTCTCAGGTTTAAACGAATTAATAAAATTTTCAAAATGAAAATTAAAAATTCTAATGGCATTAAAATTGCAATTACTACGAACAATTATTTCTTTAACCCCTAAATTGATCTTTATGAAAACAAAAACAATGGCAATGTCCCTGGCATTAACTTTTTTTGGAACGGCACTTTTTGCGCAAAACAAAACAGATACAGTTCCGCAACATCAACCAAGAACTGATACAGCCCAGGCACCAAAAACAGACACTACAAAAGAAAGCGCTTTTGTTATAAAAAGTGTAAACGTAAGAAGTTTTCCAATAGTAAGGGATACTGTTCCTGAGCAAACCCAGAAGTCGGACACAACACAGAAAACTGATACTTCAAAAGCAACAGCTTTTGCTATCAATAGTGTAAACGTCAGAAATCTTTCAGTAAATGCTTTGGATACCGTACCTCAAACTCCAAAGACTGATTCAACTAAAAAAACTGATACCACGCAAGCAAGTGCTTTAGTAAGTAAAAGTCAAAAGAAGAATCATATCAATGAAAATGTAGCATGGATCAATGAACAAACTTCTGTTGCTTACGTTTCTTCAAAGAAGAAAATGAAAAAACTGGATTAACATTTATTTCCTTGCAAATAAAATAGCCACCCAAAAATGGGTGGCTATTTTATTTTGAAAATTTTTACTCACATAAAAACAATTGGCTTTTGAATTTGAATTATTATGAAACAAATACCTTTGACTCTTTTAAAAAGAAAACAGTATGACAGAGTATTTAAAAAAACTTTTTGCAAATCAGCATTATGATCCCAATAATTTTTTTCTAATTGCAGGCCCTTGTGTGGTGGAAAGTGAAAAATTAATTTTTGAAGTAGCAGAAAAAGTTTCGGCGATCTGCAAAAATTTACAGATCCCATACATTTTTAAATCGTCATACAGGAAAGCAAATCGTACAAGCGCATCCTCTTTTACCGGTTTGGGAGACGAAACGGCTTTGCAAATGATTGCAAAGGTCGGGAGTCATTTCCAATTGCCTACCATAACAGATATTCATGCGCATGAAGAAGCTGCGATAGCAGCAAAATATGTTGATGTGCTACAAATTCCGGCTTTCCTTTGCAGGCAAACGGATCTTTTAATTGCAGCAGCACAAACGGGAAAGATTGTGAATGTAAAAAAAGGACAGTTTGTAAATGGTGAGTCAATGAAATTTGCTGTTGAAAAAATTAAAAAAGCAGGTAATGAAAAAATAATGCTGACAGACAGGGGAAATACGTATGGCTATAATGATCTCATCGTCGATTACAGAAATATTCCGATTATGAAAAGTCACCAGGTACCGGTGATTATGGATTGCACCCACAGCTTGCAAAAACCCAATCAATCCGGTGGAGTTACCGGTGGTGATCCTCAAATGATAGAAACGATTGCAAAAGCTGCAATAGCAGTAGGTGCAGATGGATTATTTATTGAAACACATCCAAATCCTGCAGTTGCAAAAAGCGATGGGGCAAATATGTTGAAACTTGATCTTTTGGAAGATCTTCTTAATAAATTAATAAAAGTGAGAAAAGCAGTTTCATAAAATAACTATTTATAGAGGCAAGGCTTATAATATTTCGGTTCACAAAATTAGTGGTAGCAAACAGACAAATAAAGCCAATTTTATTTTTTTTAATCCTTAATAAAAACAACGCTTCCACACGAATCAGGAAGGGGCACAAATGAAAGTCCCTGTTCTTCAGAGAATTTTGCAACCGCTTTTGCAGCTCCTTTATAAGAATCATTATTTACATCATGTACAAAAATATATCCCCCTTTTTCCATGCGTGGGTAAAAGTAAATAAGCCCCTGGTAAATTGGTTCATAAAGATCGGTGTCGAGGCTTACGAAAACGAATGAATCTTCAATACCGGCAGCAGTATCAGGGAAAAAACCTTTTTTGATAATACATTGTTTTGGAAAAGGCATAAGATGTAAGACCTTATCAACAGAGGTATTTGAAAAATCCTGATTTGCGTCATTCAGGCCCAGCTCTTTTTCCGTCTGAATGTCTTTTTCATTAAATCCTTCAAAAGTATCAAAAAGATAAAGTTTTCTTGATGGGAAATATTGATTGATATATTTTGCAAATTTCCCTTTATAAACTCCGACTTCCGCTACGTTACCAGGCAGATTTTTTTTTTGAATTTCGTTAGCGACCAATTCCAGTGTTGCTAACCGGATGTAATCGAGGTAATTAATATCTAAGTCGCGTCTTCTGCCGGAATATTTAAGAGAATAACTTAGATGCGCCTTGTGAGAAAACAACCATTTGCCAAATAAATAATTAAATGCTTTTATCAGAAACATTACTTAGTGTATTCAATATAATTAAATATTTTTTTTCGTTGATCCTATAAAATAAAGGTGTTTCTGAATCATTTAGAAGTGTTAAAACTGAGCAACTTACCACTTATCATAAGGCAGAATCAACAAAAAAATAACTTTCTCAATCTTTAAAGCAACCATTTTGTTCTTTATTTCGACTTACGAATAGATCCTCTGATTTAAGTTTTAAGATTAAATGGTTAAGGTTTTAATTGTCCGGGCCACATTTAGATTTGTAGCCCGGTTTTTTATGCCGTTTGTTTAAGATAAGCAGCCTCCGACATATCCGGAATATCTTCTGCCTGATATTCTCCCGCATCCAATTTTTTCTTTGTTTCTTCAAATGCTTTTAAAGTAATATCTACATCTTCATCTGTATGAGCTGCGGTAGGAATAATCCTGAAAATAATTTCTCCTTTTGGAATAACAGGATATACAACCACTGAACAAAAAATATGATAGTTTTCCCGAATATCCATTACCATGTTTGTAGCTTCCGGCAAACCACCTTTCATGTAAATTGGCGTCACTGGACTGTTTGTTGTACCAATATCAAATCCTTTGTCTTTTAAACCTTTCTGAAGACGATTTACAATATGCCATAATTTTTCTCTTAATTCAGGCATG
>JAHEZB010000520.1 GCA_023251285.1 Chitinophagaceae bacterium
CTGTTCAGAAAAACCTTATGCGGAATGGCTGAATAAATATAAAATAAGGTTGGAAGAATTACCTGCTCCACGCGTCATGTTTACGCACCTGGAACACGATCAGATATTCAAGTATCAAAAAGCCTTCGGTTATTCAACCGAAGATCTGGAGCTTTTAATTTCGCCCATGGCGCTCACCGGAAAAGAACCGATTGGTTCAATGGGAAGTGATGTTCCACTGGCTGTTTTGAGCGATGAGCCGCAACATTTAAGCAGTTATTTCAAACAACTATTTGCGCAGGTTACCAATCCGCCGATTGATCCCATCAGGGAAAAATTAGTGATGTCGCTGGCAACTTTTGTGGGAAATAATGGAAATCTTTTAGAAGAAGATCCGTTGTCGTGCCATACGGTTGCTTTGAAGCATCCCGTACTTTCCAACACTGAATTAGAAAAAATCAGAAGTATCGATACAGGGATTTTCCAGGCCCATACTTTGC
The DNA here is from genome assembly GCA_023251285.1 of Chitinophagaceae bacterium. GTDB lineage: Bacteria > Bacteroidota > Bacteroidia > Chitinophagales > Chitinophagaceae > Ginsengibacter. The sequence goes on from JAHEZB010000520.1 coordinate 480, forward strand.
AAACTTATTTTCTTGCAGATGGAAAACCAGGGTCTTTGCAGAAAGGAATCGAGCGTTTATGCCGTCACGCTGCGGAGGCAGTGCAGGATGGTTTTGAAGTTTTGATCTTGTCGGATAGGGCGATTGATTCAGAACACGCTGCGATTCCTTCTTTACTTGCCTGCTCCGCCGTGCATCATCATTTGATTAAAAAAGGTTTGCGCAACCAGGTTGGTTTAATTATCGAAGCCGGCGATGTTTGGGAAGTACATCATTTTGCCTGCCTCATTGGATTCGGTGCAACAGCAATCAATCCATACCTGGCGCTTTCTACAATCCGTGATTTGAGAATCCAGGGAAAACTGGGAACGGAATTAGACTCAAATGCCTTGAAGAAAAATTACAAAAAGGCGATAAATCTTGGTTTGCTGAAAGTGTTTTCAAAAATGGGAATTTCTACATTCCAGTCTTACCAGGGAGCACAAATTTTTGAAATACTTGGTATCAATCAATCAGTAATTGACAAATATTTTACCGGCGCCACTTCAAGAATTGAAGGAATGGGACTCGATGAAATTGCAAAGGAAACTTTGGTAAAACATGCATTTTCTTTTAGTAAAAAAGATGTTCCTTTTGATCGCCTTACGGTTGGCGGTATTTACAAATGGCGGCGCAAAGGTGAATTCCATTTATTCAACCCGACAACGATTCATTTGCTGCAACATGCAACCAGAATGAACGATTATAAAATATTTAAAAAATACACCAAAGCGGTGAATGACCAAAGTGAAAAAGCCGCTACTTTAAGAAGTTTATTCCAGTTTAAAAAGAACCGTCCTTCCATCTCGATTGACGAAGTGGAACCGGCAGAAAATATTTATAAAAGATTTGCCACCGGTGCAATGTCGTTTGGTTCTATTTCATGGGAAGCCCATACTACGCTTGCCATTGCCATGAACCGGCTGGGCGGAAAAAGCAATACAGGCGAAGGCGGTGAAGATGAAATCAGGTTTGAAAAAATGCCTAACGGCGACTCAATGCGAAGCGCCATTAAGCAAGTTGCTTCAGCACGATTTGGAGTAACAAGCTGGTATTTAACTGAAGCAGATGAACTTCAGATAAAAATGGCACAAGGTGCAAAACCAGGTGAAGGTGGACAATTGCCTGGTTTCAAAGTCGATGACTGGATTGGAAGAGTTCGTCATGCGACTCCCGGTGTTGGATTAATTTCCCCGCCACCTCACCACGATATTTATTCTATTGAAGATTTGGCACAATTAATTTTTGATTTGAAAAATGCCAACAGGAATGCGAGGATCAATGTAAAATTGGTTTCGAAAGCAGGTGTTGGAACAATCGCTGCCGGTGTTACCAAAGCTAAAGCAGATGTGGTGTTGATTTCAGGGCATGATGGCGGAACGGGAGCGTCCCCAATGAGTTCGATAAAACATGCGGGATTGCCATGGGAATTAGGCCTTGCAGAAACGCATCAGACTTTGGTGAAAAATAAATTGCGCAGCCGTGTTGTTGTTCAAACTGATGGACAATTGAAAACCGGAAGAGACATTGCGATTGCGACTTTACTTGGTGCTGAAGAATGGGGTGTAGCAACCGCTGCATTAATTGTAGAAGGTTGTATTATGATGCGCAAATGCCATTTGAATACTTGCCCGGTGGGAGTTGCAACACAAGATCCGGAGTTGAGAAAAAGGTTTACCGGTGATGCAGATCATGTGGTCAATCTGTTCAAATTTTTGACCGAAGAATTAAGAGAGATTATGGCCGATCTTGGTTTCAGAACTATTAATGAAATGGTTGGCCAGGTAGAATTTTTGGAGAAAAGAGAAAATATCAGTCATTGGAAATTTAATAAACTCGATCTGTCCGCGGTTTTGTACAAAGAACCTGCTCCGAAATCTGTTGGCTTGTTTAATTCAGAAAAACAGGATCATGGTTTGGATGAAATCCTGGATAATGAATTATTAAAAGTTGCTCAACCGGCTTTGGACAAACAGGAGAAAGTTTGCGCTTCATTTAATATTATCAATACCGACCGAACAACCGGTACACTTTTATCCAATGAGATTTCCAAAAAGTATAAAAAATATGGTTTGCCGGATGATACGATTCATTTTAAGTTTACCGGAACAGCAGGACAAAGTTTTGCCGCATTCAATGCAAAAGGATTAACGATGGAACTGGAGGGAGATGCCAATGATTATTTTGGAAAAGGATTGAGTGGAGCAAAAATCATTGTCTATCCTTCAAAAGATGCTGGTTTTATTCCTGAAGAAAATATTATTATCGGCAACGTCGCATTTTATGGCGCTACTTCAGGTGAAGCATTTGTAAGAGGGAAAGCAGGCGAACGTTTTTGTGTGCGCAATTCCGGTGCAAATGTCGTCGTAGAAGGTGTGGGCGATCATGGATGCGAATATATGACCGGAGGCCGTGCCATTATTCTTGGAGCAACAGGAAGAAACTTTGCTGCCGGAATGAGCGGTGGAATCGCTTATGTATATGACGTGAACCACAACTTTGATATTCTGTGCAATACAGAAATGGTG
>JAHEZB010000521.1 GCA_023251285.1 Chitinophagaceae bacterium
TATTACCGGCTTATAAAAAACAATTTGATATCGATGCCGAGAGTTATGACGTAAAAGTGGTAGATGGAACTTGTGAGATGGTGAATGGTGAATAGTGAATGGTGAATAGTGAATGGTGAATGTGTCTTTGTAATTTCATTTAATATTAACCCTTCTATATTTCTTCACCATTTTAAATCTTAACTTATGTTTTTAAAATTGAATCATCAAAATCTAAATGTTTATACATTTTCAAAAAAGTTTGTAATGGAATCCTATAAGCTCACGAAGTTTTTACCTGCTGATGAAAAATTTTGAATGATTAGTCAAATAAGAAGGGAAGCTTTATCAGTACATTTGAATATTGCTGAAGGTTCTTCAAGGAAATCTGAAGGTGAAAGAAAAAGATATTTTGAAATTTCAAGGGGCTCATTAGTAGAGATTGACGCCGCATTGGATATTGCATACGAATTAAACTACCTGGCTGATCTTAATCTGGATCTTCTTAAACAGAGCATGATTCAAACATTTAAGTTACTGAGTGGTTTGATCTTAGGAAAATCGGTTAGTTAGTCTGTCCATCCAATTTATGAATTGACGATTCACAATTATCCTATTCACCATTCACCTATTCACTATTCACTATTTTATAAAATGAATTATACCAAAAGCCAACAACTTTTTTCCCGCGCCCAACAATCAATTCCCGGCGGCGTAAATTCTCCTGTCCGCGCTTTCAGAAGCGTTGGCGGCACTCCTGTTTTTATAAAGTCTGCCAAAGGCGCTCATCTTTTTGATGAAGACGGAAATCAATTTATTGATTACATCAATTCGTGGGGGCCGATGATTCTCGGACACGCTTATGAACCTGTTGTAAAAGCCATCCAGGAAAAAGCTGCCGGCTCTACTTCTTTTGGTGCGCCAACAGAATTGGAGATTGATATGGCCGAACTGATAAAAAGCATGGCGCCAAATATTGATTTGATCAGAATGGTAAGCAGTGGCACAGAGGCCTGCATGAGTGCCATTCGTTTGGCAAGAGGGTATACAGGCAGAAATAAATTTATCAAATTTGAAGGCTGCTATCATGGACATGCGGATTGTTTTTTGGTGAAAGCCGGAAGTGGTTTGGCCACTCTCAATATTCAAACTGTTCCTGGTATTACAGCGGGAGTTGCAAAGGATACTCTTACAGCACCTTATAATGATTTACAAACAGTTGAAAAATTAGTTGAAGAACATAACGGAGACATTGCTGCAATAATTATCGAACCGGTAGCCGGAAATATGGGTTGCATTCCGCCCCAGGAAGCATTTTTGGAAGGTTTGCGTAGAATTTGCGATGAAGAAAATATCGTTTTTATTGTTGACGAAGTGATGACCGGATTTCGTTTGGCAGCAGGTGGCGCGCAGGAAAAATTAAACATCAATGCGGATCTGGTAACTTATGGAAAAGTGATTGGCGGCGGTTTGCCGGTTGGTGCTTTTGGTGGAAAAAAAGAAATTATGGAACACATCGCGCCTCTCGGAAACGTTTACCAGGCGGGTACTTTAAGTGGAAACCCGATTGCAATGATCGCAGGGTTTACCATGCTCAGTGAATTAAAAAATAACCCCTCAATTTATCAGGAATTAGAAGAAAAAGGAGCATACCTTGAAAAGGGTTTAAATGAGATTTTATCCCAAAAAAGTCTACCACATCGTGTGAATCGATTTGGAAGTATGATCAGTATTTTCTTTTGCGATAATGAAGTAACAAGTCTGGAATCGGCATCAAAAACCGATACCAAAATTTTTAATCAATTTTTTCATCACCTGTTAGAGAATGGTGTTTATTTGCCTCCTTCTGCTTATGAAAGTTGGTTCTTTAGCAATGCCTTAAGTTTCGAAGATCTGGATAAAACTTTTGATGTGATTCGTAGGTTTTAAAGTTACAATCATTGCATAATTGATCATGAAATAGTAATTTGCCGCCAACTAATTATTTATTATGAGAATTCTCTTTTTAACCATTTCATTTTTTATTTCCTATTCGGCATTTTCACAAAAGATTTTGGGAGCAGTAATGACCGATGAAAATGGAATTACCAACAACCAGCAGAAGGCAAAATTCCTGGTTGTTGAAAAACAAATAAACGACACTGCATTTGAAAAGCTGGAATACAAATTTGCCGGTCCAATGATCAATCGTGCTACATTTAAAGATAAAGCACTAACGCTATTAAACGGCGATTATGCAGATTATCATGAGAATGGCTACCTGGCCACCACAGGGCGTTACAGTAATAATAAAAAGGACGGTATTTGGTATATTTATAACGATACGGCAAAAGCAATTACCGAATATAAATTTCACCTTGACTCGCTTGTGTCAAAAATTGATATGGATTCAATGGCAAAAGTGAATGAGAAAATAAAGCACGATACAACAGGCGAGTTCGAGGCAAGCTATCCAGGTGGAATCGGGAAAATCCGTTCACTGATCTCTTCTAAATTTACTCTACCGCAAAGAACGATATCTCTTCGTAAAGGGGGAACTGTGAAGATCAGATTTTTAATTGATACCACCGGAGCTGTAAAAGGAATTGCTGTTTTACAATCTGTTGAGTTCGCCTTCGATGAGGAAGCGATGCGCGTGATCTCGTTGATGAAGAAATGGAATCCGGCGTCGGACAAAGGCAAAAAAGTAATTGCTTACCGCATTCAACCGATCACTGTCTCCTTGTGATCAATTTTATTTTTAAAAAACAGTAACAGTATCGTACACCAATACTTTTTGCCACAAATGCGAACAATCTTTGATAAATTTTAAATGAACAGGATCAGTTTGATAAATGTCCTGATCCTCCTTACTGTCAAACAGCAATAACCACGAAACAGACCAGCTCCTATCAATAACATCCCGATTGGTAGCTGACGGTTTGCCAATATGAAACTCTTTGATTGTTGGTGCCAGGGAAAGATTTTTCAATCCTTCAATCAATTGTTGCAAATCATCTTTACTTTCCGGATTCTTTAGCCAAAAAAAGACGTGATGAAT
>JAHEZB010000522.1 GCA_023251285.1 Chitinophagaceae bacterium
TTACGTCTGTATTAAATTCTTTTATGCTTTTTCGGCCCCGATTAGATTTCGGCTTTATTTCCTGCCCGATTGACCGGGTCTGACGGGGTTGCTTTACTGCTTCCTTAATTTCATTTTTCTTTGCTGAATCTTCTTCAAACTCAAAGTTGATCTGTGAAAGTTCCATAAATTTTAATCGAGGCTTTTAGCGCTTCCAGTAGAAGCAATTTTTAAAATACGGTCAAATTGTTCGGGTGTCAGATCATTATAAAAAAAATAAACCGGATCTACAGGCTGGCCATTTATATGTACTTCATAATGACAGTGAGGGCCGGTACTTTTCCCCGAACTGCCCACCCAGCCTATTATTTCACCACGCTTTACCCGTTCTCCTTCATGCACTTTTACCTTGAGCATGTGGCCAAAAAGAGTTTCATACCCATAACCATTGTTGATAATTACATGATTGCCAAAACCACTTTCGTCAAAGCCAGCCATTTCTACCTTTCCATTTCCGGTCGCATAAATGGGCGTTCCCTGTGGTGCGGTAAAATCAAGCCCTTTATGCATTTTTAAAGTTCCATAAACAGGATCAATTCTTACGCCAAATCCTGAAGCGATGCGGGTAAGGTCTCGATTGCTTACCGGTTGTATTGCAGGAATACTGGCCAATTTTTCACTTTGATTTTTAATCAATGTTTCTATTTCATCATAGCTTGCGTATTGATATTTGATCCGTGCGCTGATATTATTTAAAGTATTCGCCAGCTCATTTCCAAGTTCTTCGTCATTAATTACTGCAATTTTTTGAAATTCATTTTTCTTCTCGATCAATTTAGCTCTCGCAGAATCAGGAACAGGATTGGCTTCAAAAATAGAGCGGTAAACCTGGTTGTCGCGCTTTTCAAGGGAAGACATTTCTTCTTGCAAGTGGCGCGTTTGTGATGCAAGCGTTTCATAATTCTGCCGCATTTTTTCATATTTTAATTCCGCCAGTTTTAATTGAGGTGAAGGAATAAAACGAAATACCAGGGAAATAATGATGAATGCAAAAACAAATACAGCCAGGATGAAACCAAAAAAACGCAGCAACTTTACATGCAACGGCGTTACTAATTTTTCATAACGTAAAGTTTGTGTATTATAATAAAATTTTAATTTTTTCATCCCTTGAAAAGAAGCAAAGGTTTTCTCATTTTAAAAAACCGTTGTGTTTGTAAATGCATTCAAACCAAATACCTTTGCGGCACTAAAATATTTTTAAACGCAACAAAGATAACTTCTTCATACTCTAAATCATTCTTAAAATTCCCGATCCTCTATGAAGCAAAGCGCAGAAATCAGACAGCTTTTCCTCGATTTTTTTACAAACAAAGGCCATCATATTGTTCCTTCTGCACCGATCGTTATTAAAAACGATCCTACTCTGCTTTTCACCAATGCCGGAATGAATCAGTTTAAAGAATATTTCCTGGGGAACAGACCTGCACCCTTCACCCGAATTGCCGATACTCAAAAATGTTTGCGTGTTAGTGGAAAACACAATGACCTGGAAGAAGTGGGCGTCGATACGTATCATCATACGATGTTTGAAATGCTCGGTAACTGGAGTTTCGGAAACGCTGTTGGAAACAAGCCGCCCTATTTCAAAGAAGAGGCTATTGCCTGGAGCTGGGAATTGCTTACCGAAGTTTATAATATTCCAAAAGAAGATCTATATGTTACCGTTTTTGAAGGTGATGCAACTGACGGTTTACCTGCTGATAAAGAATCATTGAAAATCTGGAAAAAACACGTCCCTGAAGACAGGATAATTTTTGGAAACAAAAAAGATAACTTTTGGGAAATGGGCGATACCGGCCCTTGCGGCCCATGTACTGAAATTCATGTGGATTGCAGAAGTGAAGAAGAAAAAAAAATCATTCCCGGAAAAGAACTGGTAAATAAAGATAATCCGCAGGTCATTGAAATATGGAATGTGGTGTTCATCCAATACAACCGCAAAAAAGATGGATCACTGGAATTGCTGCCTGCAAAACATGTAGATACCGGAATGGGTTTTGAAAGATTGGTGCGTGTTTTACAAAATAAAAAAAGCAATTACGATACAGATATTTTTACAGGAACAATTTCAGAAATTGAAAATATTTCCGGAAAAAAATATACACATTCAGATTCCAAACAAGACGTTTCTTTTCGCGTAATTGCCGATCACATCCGCGCGATTGCCTTTCCGGTTGCAGATGGACAATTGCCTTCAAACACAGGCGCAGGCTATGTTATACGCCGGATTTTGAGAAGGGCAGTTCGATATTATTTTTCTTATCTAAATGTAAAACAACCTTTACTTTATAAACTGGTACCACATCTTGCAACACAATTCGAAAATGTATTTCCGGATTTGTATTTGCAAAAAGATTTTGTGGCCAAGGTTATTCATGAAGAAGAAAATAATTTTTTAAGAACGTTGGATGCAGGATTAAAAAGGTTGGAATTGCTTTTGACAGAAAAGAAGAATATTGATGGAAAAACAGCATTTGAATTATACGACACTTATGGGTTCCCAATCGATCTTACGAGGTTGATTGCAGCTGAAAATAAATTATCGGTTGACGAAGCCGGTTTTGAAAAAGAAATGCAGCAGCAAAAAAACCGCAGCCGTGCCGCGTCAGTGGTGGATACAGAAGATTGGATCATTGTAAATGAAAATGAGGGAAAAGGCTTCGTTGGTTATCGAAACTCAGAAACAGAAAGCAGGGTTATAAAATACAGGAAAACCAAAGCAAAAGGCAAGGAAGTTTATCAAATCGTTTTAAACGAAACGCCATTTTATGCTGAAAGTGGCGGCCAGGTTGGCGATACAGGTGTTTTAATTTTTGGAGAAGAAGAAATTCCTGTTTTAAATACGAAAAAAGAAAATGAGCTTATTCTTCATTTTACCGAAAAACTTCCTGCTGATATAGAAGCAAATGTTCTGGCAAAAGTAGATTCGGAAAAAAGAAGAAAAACCGCCGTTCACCACAGCGCTACTCATTTAAT
>JAHEZB010000024.1 GCA_023251285.1 Chitinophagaceae bacterium
CAAAATCCTTTCGTGCGAATGAGGAGGAATTTTTAATGGCGCGTTTCCTTTTAAGAAACCTGAACTTACATTCATTCCTTCAGTGCGCACTACCAGGTTCATCCGCTGCATCTTTTCTTCCATTTGAGGAATTGTACGGGGCGCTAAAGTCCAGATATTATCGGAACCAAATCCTGACATCACAACCGGTGTATTTAAATTTTTTGCCGAGTGCCAACTGCTGTCATTGTAATCCAAATTTTCCCAACCCCAGGGATAATCTTTCGCCTGAACTTCATCCCCCGGACCAACGACAACATAACTGTGCAAAACAGCGCCCATATTGGTAGCGCAAGGCAGATAAGCAGTATCATGCAATACTTTCCAACCCGTATTTGTATTTAGAATCTCTTCAGTTGTAGAATCACCCTGCAGTAAAAATCCCGTCTGCTCTGATATCTGTGCTACAGGTGCAAATTCTGCCATATTCCACACCAATGCAGCAATAATATTTTTTCCATTCTTCAAATACGGTGCAATATCAAAAGTTCCGAAATTCCAATTATACCTGCTGCTGCGTGCTGGCCCTCTGCCAACCAGCGTCCCATTTACAAAAAGCTGGTAGCGGTTATCAGCAGAAACATGAATAATAAACTTCGAAGGCACTTTTACCAAATCAATTGTTTTACGGAAATGATATACTCCATACGCTTTTTCAGCAACGCCCGGACAACTGATCCAATGCGCGTTCCATCCACCGTGTAATAGGCTTTTATTAATGGCTGTTTGCTGTGAAAATGATTTTTGCGTAGCAAGAAAAAAGACAACCAAAAGCAGGAGATTTATTTTCCTGCAAGCCGGTTTTTTTGAATAATTCATAAGATGTACTGTGCATTAATATTTATAAATCTCTGTTATTTGTGCAAAACGACCAACAAAAGCCTTCGTTTTTGCAAACTTTCCATAAGTGAAGCAGCTAACTGGTAGCTGTTTTCTCTATATTTCACAGTATATAGCTTCGATACATCTTCGATACACCTTCGATAGACCTTCGATACATCGTCGATCATACGATCGCAGGAGATACGCAATAATTCTGCCGGGATTGCGTTATTGAGTAGAAGAAGGTTACTTTCTTTCATCAGTTTGTTTACAGCTAAAGCATAAATTATGGCAATTCTTTCCCAGGGAATTTTAGGATCCGTAACCGGCAAAACCGGTCCCGTTATCAGTTATACGAGGTATGGCCAAAACATCATACGAAGTGTTGGCGGTACCAAAAAAAATAAAATAGAAACTCCTGCAAGAAAGATGCAGCGTCAGAAGATAAAAGTGTGCAACGAGTTTACAAAAGCATTTACCGGCAGTGGCTTTTTCAATAAAAGTTTTCCTGCGTTCGGGCATACCGGCTCAGGATACAACCGGGCAACCGGTGCGTTAATGAACCTGGCGATCGTGACCGATCCGGAAACCGCCATTGTTTGGCGAAAAGTACTTATTTCTAAAGGGAATATTGCATCAGTAGATGCTGCTTCGGCTGATGTAAATGAAGAAGGGAATATCATATTTGGCTGGGAGGATAATGCCGGAACCGGGACGGCGAAAGAAAATGATACAGCTATTTTGGTTGCTTATTTTCCTCAACAGAAAGAGGCTGTTTTTCAATTCAGTGAGGCCAAAAGAATCGATGGATATGCCTTACTTGAAATAGGTTCAAAAAAAGGGGTAGCAGAAACATGGTTAGGCTTTTTGAGCGCCGATGGTAAGAATGCAGCGAATAGTGTATATACCGGAAGACTTTCGTTGCTGTAAATACCTAAAACACTGGCATTTTTTATAATAATTAAACAATATTCAGCTTTTATTTTAACTTCAGCCTTTTTCAGCTTTTATCAAGATATACCGTCGTATGAAAAGTAAGGTTTTTGTTCTTTTGTTGGTTCTATCAACACCGTTATTTTTATTCGCACAAAAGGATTCCACTTCTATGGATACGCTGCTGCAACTTTCACTGGAACAATTGATGAATATAAAAGTGGTCACAGCTTCCGGTTATCTGCAAACTGCTGCAGAAGCTCCTTCTACCATTACGGTTATTACTGGCCAGCAAATTAAAGACAGGGGTTATGAGCAACTGGAAGATGCACTTCGTGATGTTCCGGGAATTGATCTGATCCATATCAATGGTTATGCACCCACGTTGATTTATTTCCGTGGAATGTATGGTGCTGAAAATCTTCGTGCTATGTTAATGATTGATGGAATAGTGGAAAACAATATTCTTGGAACCAATGATATGGCCGGCCCGGCTTATAGTCTTCATAACGTTGAGCGTATAGAAATTATCTGGGGACCTGCATCTGCCTTGTATGGTGCGAACGCTTTTGGCGGTGTCATCAATATCATCACCAAAAAAGGGGCTGATATCGATGGCATGGAAGCAGAACTGGGATATGGCAGTTTTAATACACGTTTTCAAAAATTAAGCATGGGACTAAGAAAAGGAAAGCTGGAGTTTGCGCTGGCAGGAACGCTTTACAATACAGATGGTCCAAAGTTTACCGGAAGAGATCCGAATTATTCGAATTCTTATGTTGATAATGCAAAATCATTGAATACTACTGTAAGTTATTATGGCCACGATTCTAAAACCACTTTTGGTTTCAGGTATTATGATACACCGATGGGATATGGAACATTTTTTAATAGCCCTACTGTTCCGCTGGGGCTGCCCCTGCCTGATAATGACAACAAGGGAGTGATTGGTATTATTTCCAGCAATTTTAATGGAGAAAAAGGTGGACTCGCCAGTTATTATTTGAAAACGTGGTACCTGCAAAATGAGTGGAAACCCACTGAGAAATTCAGCCTTCAAACCACTGCGGTTTTTCGGCAAACAGGAACTGATGATGATTCTTATGCTTATTTGAGTGTGAATGGGAAGGATTTCATACGGGCTATTTTCACCAGTTATTCAACCAGGATTTCCGGCGAAGCAAGAGCCAATTATGCTGCGGGTGAAAATCAGAACTTTTCCGCCGGTGTACAATATTATCGGGATAATGTAGAAAAAGGGCAGCGAAGAGAAACACTTGATCTCACCAAAAAATACCTGATCAATGGAAGAGATACCGTTTATAATCTGAATGCAAGCTTCCTTCCCAGAGTATATGATACGAGAGACAATTTCGGTGCTTATCTTCAATATGCTTTGAAGACGAATATATTGGGGAAAACAAATTTCACGCTCGGGAGCCGTTATGATTACAACAGTTATTTCGGGGGTTCGTTCAATCCAAGAGCAGTTGTGGTAAATCAACCGGGAAACAACCTGACCTTTAAACTGCAGTTTGGTACCGCTTTCAGGGCGCCTACTGAAAATGAGATCCACCAGACTCCTGACACTTTTGATCTGAAAACTGAAAAGATAAAAACTTACGAGTTTAACACGATTTATTCATTTTCAAACAAAGTGCGCGGACAGGTGAATTTTTTCAGAAATGAGTTAAGCGACGTAATCGTTATTAATGAACTTGCCGGGTTGAATGCAAATAAGAATCCCGGAAGCCAAACCACTAATGGGATGGAAGCAAGCCTGGATCTGATTCTGGGAAAAAACCTCACCGGCTTTGCCAACTTTACTTTCCAGGATGCAAAAGGTGAAATTGCTACCACACATGCCTCCGGACAACTTCCGGATGTTCCAAGGTTTAAAGGAAATGCCGGACTGACGTTTGACATAGAAAATTTATTTACCGTGAATGTTATTGAAAACTGGGTAGGAAAAAGAAGAGTTCCGAGAACGGATCCTTATGGCCCGGTTCCGGGTTATTTTCTTACAAATGTTGTGATCAGTACCAAAGAATTATTTAATAAAGGAATTACGGCAAGTGTAAATATCAGAAATGTGTTTGATACAAAATGGCTTGATCCGGGATTCAGAACGGCTGATGGGTCTTTATTTTCAACCGTTTTGGAACAGCCGGGCATTAATGGAATATTTAAAATAGGAATAAAATTATAAACAGGTTAACATCTTTATCCATCTCTTTGAAAAAAAGCCTAAAATATAAACCAATATTGGATTTGCTTTTTAAGAAATTTTTATTGGTTATTGTAGCTGCTTCTCTTGCAGGAACCCTCAGCGCGCAAAACGGCCAGCAGGAAGCAAACCTGAAGGCAGCCTTCATTTACAACTTTACCAAATACATTGACTGGGGATCATACAACCGCGATAGCCTTTTTATAATCGGCGTTGCAGGAGATTCTCCAATTATACAATCTCTAAATGCAATAGCATCAGCCGACAGAATAAATAACAAAAGAGTGATCGTCAAAACGATCAACACCGGAGCAGAGATTGCAGATTGCGATGTTATTTTTATTTCAAACAAATCCCGGATGTCCTTAAATTATATTTTGTCTAAGACGAGGCCAGGCGTCCTTACCATAAGTGAACAGCCCGGATTTGCAGAAGCCGGAACCGCATTCAATTTCGTTGTAGTAAATAACAGGTTGAAGTTTGAAGCAAACTTAAAAGCCCTTTCTACAGCCGGTCTTAAAGCGGGATCGCAATTGCTAAAGCTGGCGATCATTGTTGATTAAAATTAATTGAAGAATTTAAAGATGTTGAAGTTTAACGACATATCATTACGTAACAAGCTGATCCTGATGCAGGTTTTTACGAGCGTAGTCGTCTTTGGAATTGTTTTTGGCGTTTTCATTATTACAGATGTAAACTCCTACAAACAACGAAAGGTTGACAGCATGGTCAGTATCGCCCAGGTGCTTGCAACGAACAGCATTTCATCGATTCAGTTTCAGGATCCCGAATCGGCGACGGAAATGCTGCAAGAATTACAAACCGTATCTCCGGAAATCATTCATTCGGAAATAACCAATAAAGAAGGCCAGGTCTTTGCCAGCTACTCAAAACCTGAAACAGAAACTTTCAGTATTCCGCAAATATTGCATGGAAAATCCTACTCCTTCGTTGGTCAGCAGCTTTTTGTAAGTAATCCTATTAAAAGCAACAATGAAGTGATTGGCAGGGTATACCTTGAAGTTACCTTAACAGAATTACAGCAGATAAAACAATACAAATATGAGCTGGCTCTCATACTATTACTGGTGGCGCTCGTGTTTTCCTTTCTTATCGCTGTTTTGGTTCAGGGTTATCTTTCCGCACGGTTGCTCAATTTAGTAAATGTGGTTAGAAAAATAAGGAAAACGGGGGAAATTACTAAAGCGGTAGAAGATAAAGGCAAAGATGAAATTGCCACACTCATCCAGGCTTTTAATAAGCTCATGGAAGAAATCCGGGAAAACCAGAAGAAGAAAGATGAGTTTATTGGAATTGCCAGCCACGAATTGAAGACGCCGCTTACGAGTATAAAAGGATATGTCGAAATGCTCAATATGCTGGAACAGGATGCTCAGAAAAAGCAATTTGTAAAGAAAGCGTTGAACAATATTAATAAACTTGAAAGATTGGTTAAAGATTTGCTCGATGTATCGAAGATACAAAGCGGGCAGTTGCAACTTGAGATGAAAGAATTTAATATCGACGAATTACTAAACGAAACTGTAAATGCCAGTCAGATGGTGTCAGAAACACACAGAATTGTAAAGCGGGGCAATCCGGTGGATGAAATGATTTATGGCGACAGGCAAAGGATTGAACAGGTCTTGCTCAACCTTTTGTCTAATGCGATCAAATATTCTCCGGGTAATCCTGGAAACCGAAAAAACTGAAAAAGAATTAATCATTAAAATAAAAGACTATGGAATTGGAGTAGCACCGGAAGAGCAAACCAATATCTTTGAACGGTTTTACAGGTCAAATAAAGTTGCTGTTCACATTTCGGGTTTCGGATTAGGATTATATATTTGCAGGGATATCATTAACAGGCATTCGGGAAGGATTTGGGTGGAAAGTGCAGGAAAAGGTTCAGTTTTTAATTTTTCTTTACCGTTAAATCACTCAGCAATACAACAAACACATGTATAATAGCGTTGTTGCGTTATCAAAAAATAATTATGAACAAAATACTCGTAGTAGATGATGATGTCGACATCCTCTCGTTGGTAGAGACCATATTAAGCATGAACAATTTTGACGTGCAGGCTATTTCAAGGTGGCAAGACATATATACTAAAATGGATGAGTTTAAGCCCAATCTCGTTTTGCTGGATGTAATGCTCGGCGGTGCTGATGGCCGTGATATTTGCAAAAATCTACATTTAGATAATAAAACAAGAAACGTTCCGGTCGTACTTTTTTCAGCCAATCCCGAAATGGGGAAATACATTAAGGAATGCATGGCGCAGGACTTTGTACCAAAGCCTTTTGATATTTCAAGTTTGCTGAAAACGGTAAAGACATATGTAAACTAATTACACATACTTGCTTCGTAATGCTGTTAAATACTTCAGATCAATAGAATCTGAAATTAGAAATGTACATTATTTATTTGTCTGCTGTAAACCGCTTCAACCGTCAGTCTTAAATACCCACTCATTAGCCAGATCAATCTCATTTTGGGTAATCGTATGTCCCATATTTTCATAAATCTTTTCATGAACACTTGCATTCATTCCTTCTAATACCTTGCTTGTTTCATTCACTCTTTCTACCGGAACATGTGGATCGGGATTGCTGCTTCCAATAAAAACGGGCATGCTTTTAAGATCTCCCTTATAATTTGTTTGATCAATCCTATTGCCAATCAATCCGCCGGTAAAAGCAGCCACTCCACCATATTTTGCAGCATTTCGCGCTATGAATTCAAGAGTGAGGCAAGCGCCTTGTGAAAACCCGGTGAAGTAAATATTTTCTTCAGATATACCTTTTGCGATCACCTCATTTACCGTATCTTTTACCAGCGATAAGGCAGACGACAACCACGGTTCATTTTGCGAAACCGGCGCCATAAAAGAATAAGGATACCAGCTATAATTACTTGCCTGGGGTGCAAGCAAAGCAAATCCTTTTACATTTAAATGATTTGCAAGAGACAAAATATCTTCTGCATTTGCGCCGCGGCCATGAATCATAATCAGCGCTTTAGATGCATTCTGCAGATCTGCCCCTGCGTGTATCACATTTTTCGGATGAATTTTATTCCCTGTCATTATGAAAAAATTAATTAAATAATATGCTTGTGTGCGGGTAGTTTATTTTTGAAGAAAAGTAATAAGTGGTTTGAAAAATTCGTCAAAAGCTTCAATGTGCGGTAAATGGTGCGATTATAGGATTTCTGTTACCACATCAGACGGCTTGCTCAAAAGCCTGTGCAAGGGGCAAGAATCGGCGATAACCAGTAATCGCTTTCGCTGCTCATCATTCAATTGGCCCTTAACATGAAGATTGCAATAAAACGTATTATTACCTGACGACATCTGCGTACCCAATACTAAATTCACCGTAATCTTTATCTCGTCAACTTTCCATTGCTTTCTTTGCACATACATGCGTAGTGTAATGGCTTTACAGGATGCAAGCGCTGCGCATAAATAATCGCCGGGCGCCGGGCCAAGGTCTTCGCCGCCTTTCTCGAGAGGTTCATCTACAATTAGTGAATGCTGATTTACCTGCAAATCGGAGGTATATCTGTCACTCGTATTAGTTACTTCTGCTGTCGCGACAATTTTAGCCATAAAGAAAATTTTATTGGTTTAAGACAGACTTGATGCTTTCTGCTAATAAGGCCTGCGTTATTTCTCCTTCTAATTTTTTCCCATTGATAAAAAAAGCCGGAACCTCCTTTACCCCAAGCCGGATACCATACTTTAAATCATCCTGAACATACACTCCGTATTTACCATTTACAAGATCATTTAAAAAAGATTTATTGGTAATTCCAATCTCTTTTGCATACGATTTCAGGCTGATAGTGCCCAGGTGTTTTGGGTTCGCAAAAAGCATTTCATGCATTTCTAAAAACTTTCCTTCCTGTGCCGCAGCAACTGCTGCTTCAGCAGCTTTCAGTGCTTTCTGATGAATACGCATCAAAGGAAAATGCCGGAAATTGAGCTTTACTCTTCCGGCAAAATCTGTCAGAATCTTTTTAACCATTTCGTTTGCTTCAGCAGATTTGCGGCTTTCATAATCAATAAACGCCATTATCATAACCTCTGCTGCAGGATTTCCAATGATGATATCTTTTGATTCGATGAGAGTTTCATTTTTACCCAACATTTATTGGCAATGTTTAATTTTTATTTTTCCAAATATCATCATACTCCTCCGGATGCCGTTTAAACTGTGCGAAAACATAAGGACACAGCGCGATAACTTGTAATTGATTCTTCCTTGCATAATCTACCATCGCTGATAGTAGTTTCTTAGCAAGGCCGTGGCCTTCATAATCTGGTAAGACTTCTGTGTGATAAACTGTTAAGTCATTGCGGGAAATGCCGATCTGCATTTCTGCAATCTGTTCATCATGGTCGTTTATGTAAAAATGCCCGTGATTCTTATCGTTTAAAGATAGTTGAACGTCTTCCATTATTATTGAGATGAATGGTGATTGTGAATCGGGATTGTGAATTAAACTATTGTAAGCGAATTTAACCTATTCTAAACTATCTGGTCCAATCTGACCCATGCAAACTAGACTTTAGATTCAGTTTCATTCCTGATTACCGGTGCCACTTTAGTTCCAAACAATTCAATTGATTTCATCGTTAATTTATGTGGCACATTGCCAATACTTGCCTGCGCCATAAAACGGGTGTTGCCAAATAATTCATGTTCATACAATATTTTATCGATCACCTGTTGCACACTGCCAACCATCAAAGCGTTTTGAGGCAATCGTGAATTTTCAAACTGCTGCCGTGTGAGCGGCGGCCACCCTCTGTCACGTCCTACCCTATTCATCATACTGGCATAATATGGATAAAATTCATCACTGGCTTTTTGCGATTCTTCTCCAACATACACATGATTGTTCACCCCAAATTTCAATTCCGAAATCTCTTTGCCGGTTTTCTTTGCCGTTTCTTTATAAAGATTTATAAACGGAGCAAATTGCTGTGGCATGCCTCCAATAATTGCCAACATCAAAGGCAAACCAAGTGTAGCAGCTCGGATAGCTGACGCCGGAGTGCCGCCCGCAGCAAGCCACACAGGGATATTTTGCTGATAAGGCCGCGGATAAACTCCCCGGTTATCAAGAGATGCGCGGTGTTTTCCTTTCCAGGATAATTTTTCGCTTTTATTAAGTGTCAGCAACAGATCTAATTTTTCGGTAAACAGTTCGTCATAATCTTTAAGATCATATCCGAATAAGGGAAATGATTCAATAAAAGATCCACGTCCTGCCATAATTTCTGTGCGCCCATCAGACAAATGATCTATGGTAGAAAACTGCTGAAACACGCGGACCGGATCATCTGAGCTAAGCACTGTTACGGCACTTGAAAGCTTAATTTTTTTAGTAACCATCGCTGCTGCAGCAAGTATTACTGCCGGCGATGACACCGCATAATCAGGACGGTGATGTTCACCAACGCCAAACACATCGAGGCCAAGTTGATCGGCTAATTGAATTTCTTCCATCAGATCTTTGATGCGCTGATGGGCGTTGATTGCCCTTCCAGGAAGCGTTTCAGGCTCCATATCTGCAAATGTGATTAGTCCTAATTCCATTGAATTGATTCTTGAAATTGAAAATGTTTATTGTTTATTCATGCTAAATTATTGCCATTCTAACTCATTCCTTTTTTATTTTACAAAATAAATTTATTCATTATCCAATTTGGCCACCAGTTTGTTTAAGGTTAATCCCTGGATAATTATAGAAAAGATCACAATGAAATAACAGCTTGAAAGAATAATTTCACGATATGGTGACTCACGAAGCGATAATGCCATTGCAATAGAAATACCGCCGCGCAAACCAGCCCAGGTTAGAATAAAAAGGTTGCTAAAGCTTACCCTGCGCAACAAAAATATCGCCGGCAATGCAACGCTTGCCAGTCTTGCAATTAATATAACCATAATAGAAAGAAGGCCGATGAGCCAATAATTATTTACGAAAGGCATCACCACCAATTGAAGTCCTATCATTACAAAAACGATGGTATTGAGAACACCATCTGCCAATTGCCAGATTCTACGTAGAAACTGGTTGGAAATATGCTTTTTATCCAGGCTTTTATTTCCAATGATCAAGCCGGCTGTAACGGCCGATAATGGAATAGATACAAGGAATTGATGAGCAATAAAAGAAATGGCCATGATAAGGGCAACTGATATTAAAAATATCGTTTGAAAATTCCTGATAGACCTTATCATCCTGTATCCTAAAAAACCGGCTACCAGTCCCACGCTGATTCCTCCCAATACTTCCTGTGTGAATAATCGGGCTATTCCTCCGATCGTCAAAGTTGCTCCCGACCGTTCTGCTATAGATATAAGCGTTACAAACAGAACCAAACCTATGGCATCATTAAACATAGATTCTCCTGAAATGATTGTATTGATCCTTGGTGAAATTTTTGATTTTTTTATAATAGCAGCCACTGCAATCGGATCAGTAGGTGAAATAAGGGCGCCAAAAACAAAACAATAAATCAGAGGAATTTGAACAGGAAGTAGAAGTACTACCAAATAAAACAATCCCCCAAAAATAAAAGTGGAAATAAAAACACCCAGTGTACTCAATAATACGACCGGCCAACGTTGCTCTTTAAGCTTATGATAATCAAAATGAAGAGCGCTTGCAAAAAGCAGTAAACCAAGCATCACGTCAAGCAGCACCTTAGAAAAATTGATGCTTCCGGCAAATGTAATTATCGTTTCCGATAATCTGCTTCCCGTTTTACCTGCTATTAATATCAATACAGAAACTACTACTGAAATTGTAACGACACCTATGGTGCCGGGAAGTTTGATAAATCGTTCGTTCAAATAGGAAAATATGGCACTGATACAAAGAAGTAAAGTAATGATGGTTAAAAGATCCATATCTGATTGTTGAGCAATGTAACCCTCATCCGTATTATAAGGGTTACTTTGTTTTTCTAATTATTAAACGATTTAATTAATAAAATCA
>JAHEZB010000523.1 GCA_023251285.1 Chitinophagaceae bacterium
GTTACGCCCACTTCATGCGTGAAAGCGCGAACAATAGGGATATTCTTATTTGTTGGGATATCCCCTTGCGCGATTATAGACGCTGTATTGATGGAATCCAAGGCGAATTGACCAGCTCCACCCAGCAATGAACTAAACCAATACCGGATTGTTTCCGGGCTAACATCAACCAGTCCTGCTTTGTACTTATTGCCCCCTGATAAGTTATTCATGGTTTCTGCAATGCCGGCATACAATGTCCCTTTCTCGCCGCGATACATATTCTGAGAATCCGGTTTGCTTGACACCCATTTAATAGGCTGAATGGGCGAGCCGAAGTTATTCTCGTTCACCGATGGCGACATAACCATTTTTGGAATCGTCGGCATTAACTGGAATAAATCGTGTTCACTGTCTATTGGATTTCCAAAAGGCGAGAAGTTATCGAATAATGCGGATGTCATTCTTATGCCTGCCTTATATGCGCTTTGCCCATGTGCCACATCAGAAATAGCATTACCCAGCGAATGAAATATCCCGTAGCCGTAGGGGACCGGTAGCATAACCTTAATATTCCCTGCACCAAATATCATATTACGATCTTTAAGGTCGTCAGGTATTGCCTTCCATTTCTCTTCGTCGTCATCGCCGCCGCCACGCATTAACTCCGCCATTAAAAACGCCGACAATACCATAGTCCCGGCTAATGCCCTTGCTTGATATTTATGTTCAGAATTTTTTAGTGCAGATATTAAAACCTGTGTGCCTTGGGCATTAGGATTAAAGAACAGATAAAGCGCCCCGGCTTGCATCGTTAACTCGCCTTTGCGGTTGAAGTTCATCAAATCTTTGGCCATTGCCGCCGCGTCAAGGTCTGAATAAAGCCTATTTCCATTGGCATCTGTTTCATTAACCAGCGTTGTAAAAGTAGCTAGCCTTAAAGCGTTTTCAGTGATTGCGTTAGCCCGCTCCATGAAGTTTAATACATGGCCGATAACAGGGGTTTTCATGAATCCTGCTTTAAAAGCCTTTCTTGAAGCAATAAACTTCGCTGCGCGTTCGCTTTTACCTTCTGCGATTTTTTCCCGGTAGACACGTTTATAGGTATCAATTGATCCGGCATATTCGTTATAGGCATCCATTATATCTTTGCCTATGCGCTCTGTATCAGGGAGATAAGCCGCGCCGGTACTGCCTCCAGCTTTTCTGTAGCGGTTTACTTCATTGGAAGAAGCGTAAGTTTTAAAATGCCGGTACAGTTCTTTCATGGCATGAGGATATTGAGTAAATATCTTTATTGCTTCACCAAAACCTAATTTGCTGGTGTTTGTGATAAGCCCCTGTATGGAATCCCGTATCGGGTTTTTAATCATGAATGTTGGGCTATATCCAGTATAGGCAACCGATAAATAACGGTTAAATTCCTGTGCGCCACCGATAAGTTTATTCATTTGTTCAATGCCTAAATTCTTGGCTGCTCTGGCCATCAATTCATCATTAATTTGCAGCCTTATAGCTTTGCCGTCCTTGTAAAATTGTATCTCATTGTCGTCAAGCAGTGGTTTTGCCTGAAGAATTACACGTCCATCATCCTGGGTTGTGTCAATGTAAAAATCAGATTTATTCCTGCCGTTTTTTTGTGATTCTTCATCAACAAATTGTCTGGCATCGTTAAGATTGTCGAACGCTTCTACATCAGAACCATGGTATTGAACAACATAATGCTTTGCTCCTGGTTTGAATACCTGTCTTCTTACCGGCTTACCTACTGTGCCAATGGTAGGATCATTAACTTCATTAAGAAAATTGTAGACCTTTTCAGTTACCTTGTTTTTTTCGATCAGGTTAATCGTTTTCTCATAGTCCTTTATGATGTTTTCGATCACCCGCTCGTCACGCTCGGCATGGCCTAACCTGCGTTTTTCGGCATTGTAGACAGATAAGCCTTTGCCCGTTCCTGTTGTCGCTCCTTCCTCTTCAGATCCCTTAACCGGCACATACATATTGAACGTGCGTTGGTAAGCATCACGCAAACTTGCTGGTATCAATCCGGCATCAACTTTCATATCCAGGATTTTATCAGTCAGCCCGCGCCACTTATTCGATATACGTGCCAATTCCTCATAATCGTCGCGTTTCTCAAAATCAGCTAAAACTTTATGAGCTTGCTCTGTAGTTACTTCATAAGCTGTTGCATCAGGCTGATCAGGTTTAATCTTCTGGATTCTAATATTTGCTTCTTCAGCATGTTGCATAATTAGAAATATTGCTATTTCTTCCATTGTTATCCCGGCCTCTTGTGCCTCTTTAATCAATGGTTTCATTGTCTGTTCTTCAAAATCCTTTGTCAGTTCAGAGATAATTCCGGCTCTAACTGATTCAGCTTTGTATACATCAGTTTCGTTAGAAATAGGATTATGGATATTATGCTCTGCCATATAACGCCGCGCTGCAAAAATATCATCCCCGGTATAGCCGCCTTTCTTGGCTGCTTCCAGTTCTTTTAACTGCTGAATTTTTTGCCAGCGATTGTAGTAATCCTGGAATTTGCGCTGGATTGCCTCTATGTTTGTTTCTTTGGGCAGGGCACTTTGTTGTGGGGTTGCTCCAATGCTTGCCATAGCAACAGCATTTGAACCGTTAAGTATTCCTTGTCTGTTAGATTCAACTCCCATAGCCTGCACAGCAAACCTAGACAGGTCGGAAGGAGTCGGATTAATAATAAATCCAGTAGATTTATAGAAAGCTATTTTTACAATAGAAATTAATTTCCTAATGGCGTTTCTTAATCTTGCCGGTAATGACTTAGGGTTTTCATTATAAATCGATACCGAATATGTCAGGAATTCTTCACGTGCATTCTTGGCAGGTGTTTCTGCCATGTCTACTCTACGCGCAGCCTCATTGTATAGCTCGCCGTATTCGCCTTTAGCCTCTCCGGAACGCGCCAATTCGAAGATAGCATTAAACTCGCTGCCTAATCCAAGTAGCCTTTCTTTTAATTTGGGGTTTTGGGCAAGTGCCTTGTGCATGTAT
>JAHEZB010000524.1 GCA_023251285.1 Chitinophagaceae bacterium
AAAATTTCCGGGGTGTCCAAAAGATAAAATAGCAATGTCTTCACCATCTTTTAATTTTCTTCCGGTGCCGATTTGTATTTCTTTCATTTCTGTTTTCCAATCTGCCTTTACTGCTTCACCGCGCGGGTAGCGGATTACAAAAGGACTTTTAGTTGAGTCCAATTGCGCTGTGTACATGAGATTCCTCAATTCGCTTTCATTCATCGGTGCACTCACAATCATATTCGGAATGCAGCGCATATAGGCAATATCATAAGCGCCCTGGTGCGTGGCACCATCTTCGCCAACAAGCCCGGCTCTGTCCAAACAAAAAACAACAGGCAAATTTTGCAACGCAACATCATGTATCACCTGGTCGTAAGCACGTTGCATAAATGAAGAATAAATGTTGCAAAAAACTTTCATTCCCTGGGTAGCAAGGCCAGCGCTAAGCGTAACAGAATGCTGTTCGCAAATGCCCACATCAAAAGCACGGTTGGGCATTTCTTCCATCATATATTTTAACGAACATCCGCTAGGCATTGCGGGAGTAACGCCCATGATTTTATCATTTTTTTCGGCAAGTTCAATGATCGTATAGCCAAACACGTCCTGGTATTTAGGCGGTTGCGGAAGATCAAATTTTTTCTTATAAATTTCACCGGTTATTTTATCAAACAATCCTGGCGCATGCCATTTTGTTTGATCTTTTTCTGCCAATTCATAACCCTTTCCTTTTACTGTTTTTATGTGCAATAATTTTGGGCCTGGAATTTCTTTCATGTCCTGCAGCGTATCTACCAACTTGGTAATATTATGTCCGTCGATTGGACCAAAATAACGGATATTTAAAGATTCAAAAAGGTTGCTGCTCCTGCTTACCATCCCTTTTAAAGACGTTTCAATTTTTGAAACCATTTTCCTTGAAAATGTTTTGCCCGGAAGTTTTCCTAAAGCTTTCCAAAAATCATCACGGAGTTTGTTATAGGTTTGAGAAGTAGTAATATCAGTAAGGTATTCTTTCAATGCGCCAACATTCGGATCGATGCTCATGCAATTATCGTTCAGGATGATCAGCAAATTGCTTTTCTCAATTCCTGCATGATTCATCGCCTCAAAAGCTTCACCGGCAGTCATCGCCCCATCCCCAATAATGGCTACATGCTGACGGTTATTTTCTCCTTTATAATGAGACGCCATTGCCATACCCAAAGCCGCTGAAATGGAAGTGGAAGAATGACCTACACCAAAAGTATCATATTCACTTTCAGCTCTTTTCGGGAATCCGCTTAAGCCGTTTTTTTTCCGAACAGAATCAAAAATATCGCGCCTCCCGGTCAGAATTTTATGTCCATAAGCCTGGTGGCCTACATCCCAAACCAATTGATCGTAAGGCGTATTAAAAACGTAATGCAATGCCACTGTAAGCTCCACCACACCAAGACTTGCGGCGAAATGCCCCCCATGAACACTTACGACATCCACAATATATTGGCGCAATTCGTCTGAAAGCTGGTGCAATTGGATACGGTCAAGCTTTTTTAAATCTGCGGGCGCATTAATGGTTTTTAACAGAGGTCCCGGTGTAATTTCCATTCGTAAAAATTAATTGGTAAAAGTACAATTTTTCTGAGAATTGTGAAGTGCAGTTTGGAAGATAGTTTAGACAGTGTTTAGAGAGGCTTACCGAGGTTTAAAAGGCTTAAAGAACACAAATCACTTATATTTCTTTGCCTGCTGAATGGTAGGGTTTTCGAATTTTAACTTTCACATTAGCATAAACTCATTCTTGCATTTCCTTCCTGATCTCATCAGAAATTTTTACCAGAACCTTATCGATTCTTTGTCCGTCCATATCCACGATCTCAAAATTAAAACCGCGCCATTCAAAGGTATCACCCGTATTAGGAATCCGTTTTAATTCGTGCAAAATAAAACCAGCAAGCGTATCAAATTCATTCTCCCCTTCATTAATCCAGATGGTTTTATCAAATTTTGTGAGGAAGTCATAAAACTGAATTTGCCCATCAATCAGGTAACTTCCATCCTGTCTTTCTACAATTACATACTCATCATCTTCTTCCTCCGGCATCTCTCCTACTATTGCATTCAGAATATCTTTTACCGTAATCATTCCCAGCAGGCTTCCATACTCATCAACAATAAAGGCGTAATGTATTTTCGTTTGTTTTATTTTTTCGAGTACCTGGTAGGCAGAATTATTTTCCGGAACAAATAACGCTTTCCTGAGCATACTTTGTAATGAAGCGTCAGGCATCAGGTACATATCTTTTACATAAACAATGCCTTCAATATTGTCAATCGTTTCGTTACAAACCGGGTAAACTGAATGCTGGAACTCTTTGATCTTTTCTTTGATAGAAGCACGATCCTCATTGATATCGAACCACACAATATCCGTTCGATGCGTCATGAGGGAGGTAATATTGCGATCGCCAAGATGAAAAACCCTTTCGATAATATCTTTTTCCTCTTCCTCTATCGCCCCAAGTTCACTGCCTTCGTTGATCATCGCCTTTATTTCTTCCTCAGTCACCTGAGTGTCGCTGCTTTTTTTTATATTGAAAAGTTTAAAAAAACCAGAGCTTAAGGAACTTAACAACCACACCAGGGGATAAGAAAATGTGCTGAGCGTTTTGATGGGAACCGCTACGCCTTTTGCGATTTTTTCTGGATTCATCAAGGCGATTCTTTTAGGAACCAGTTCTCCGAAAAGAATGGATAAAAAAGTGACAATAATTACTATAATAACTGTTGAAACCGTATTTGCATAAGGCCGGATGAAGTTTATTTTTTCAAGATAAGGTTGTAAATAAATACTGAATCTTTCGCCGGAATAGACACCGGTTAATATAGCAATAAGCGTAATATAAATTTGTGTAGTAGATAAAAATATCTCCGGATTTTCTTTTAGTTCCAGGGCAATGCGGGATTTCCTGTCGCCCTTTGTTGCGGTTGTTTCGAGCCTGCTTTTTTTTTGCCGAGACCAATGCCATTTCACACATTACAATGA
>JAHEZB010000525.1 GCA_023251285.1 Chitinophagaceae bacterium
GGAATTTTTCTGGGGTGGAAAAGTGGGCGACATGATCAATGATTGGTTGCAGCAAACTATTGGTTATATCGGCACTGCACTGCTTTTGCTGGTTGGCTTGCTTAGTTATATTATCTGGCGTTTTAATCCTTCTTTCAATTTTAAAAACCGGATGGCCGCTGCTAATTCTTTTTTTACAAAACAAGAAGACGATTCTTTGGATACAGAGATTCCTGACGAAGAAGATGAAGAAATTGCATCCAATTCACCCATCCTGCCCATTAATAAAAATTCAATAAAAGAAGAAATTCCTTACGAACATAAATTTGATGTTGTAGAAAAAAATGAGGAAGTTATTCCGGCCAAAAAAGAAAGAATCTCTTTTGCAAAAGAAAATGCAGAATCTGGTATAACACTGGAGGTGAAGAATGCAGAAGTTCTCAATGAAAAGAAAGAAGATGAACCAACTGTAATAAAACCAAAGATCCAGCAGGATCCATACGATCCGGTTCTCGATCTCAGAAATTATAAATATCCAACCATCGATCTTTTAGAAAATCATGGAAGCGACAAAATCGTGCAGGATGTAACTGAACTCGAAGAAAATAAAAATCAAATTCTTCATACACTGAAGAATTATGACATTGAAATCCAGAAAATTTTTGCTACCGTAGGACCAACAGTAACTTTGTATGAGATCATTCCAGCACCCGGCGTCCGTATTTCACGCATCAAAAACCTGGAAGACGATATTGCCCTAAGTCTTTCTGCGCTTGGCATCCGCATCATTGCCCCCATTCCCGGAAAAGGAACGATTGGAATAGAAGTTCCTAATTTTAAGAAGACGGTCGTAAGCATGAAAACGCTTTTAAATTCTGAGAAATTTCAAAGCAATAATTTTACCTTACCCATTGCAATTGGCAAAAAGATCGACAATGAAAATTTTATTGTTGACCTTACTTCGATGCCACATTTGCTGATGGCCGGCGCTACCGGGCAAGGAAAATCTGTCGGATTAAATGCAATTCTCGTTTCACTTTTATACAAAAAACACCCTTCTCAATTAAAGCTCGTTTTGATCGATCCAAAGAAAGTGGAATTGAGTATTTATAAAAGTATTGAAAAACATTTCCTGGCAAAATTACCGGGCGAGGAAGACGCGATTATTACCGATACAAAAAAAGTAATTCACACGCTGAATGCACTTTGTATTGAAATGGATAACCGCTACGATCTGTTGAAAGAAGCGGGAACGAGAAATATCAAAGAATACAATCAAAAATTTGCTGCACGAAAATTAAACCCCGAAAAAGGGCACCAGTTTTTGCCATTTATTGTTTTGGTAATAGATGAATTTGCAGATTTAATTATGACTGCCGGAAAAGAAGTGGAAATGCCGATTGCACGGTTGGCGCAACTTGCACGCGCCGTCGGCATTCATCTGATCATTGCCACCCAAAGGCCTTCGGTAAATATCATTACCGGAACGATCAAAGCGAATTTCCCTGCAAGAATTGCTTTTAAAGTGAGCAGTAAAATTGACAGTCGCACCATTCTTGATATCGGCGGGGCGGAACAACTAATAGGAAAAGGAGACATGCTCATCAGTTATAATGGCGAACTTACCAGGCTCCAATGCGCATTTGTAGATACGCCTGAAGTGGATAAGATCACAGATTTTATTGGCGATCAGCAGGGCTATACTGAAGCCTTTATGCTGCCCGAATATGTGGATGAAAAAGAATTTGAGAATAAAACTTTTGATGCTGCTGATCGTGATCCGCTTTTTGAAGATGCTGCCCGTCTCATCGTTCAAAGTCAGAGCGGAAGCACTTCTTTGTTACAACGCAGAATGAAACTCGGGTATAACCGCGCAGGCCGTTTGATGGATCAACTCGAAGCTGCCGGAATTGTGGGTCCAAACCAGGGAAGCAAAGTGCGCGATGTAATGGTAAAAACAGATGCCGAACTCCAGGAATATCTGAATGTGAATTAGCAACTAAACGTCTTATTACTTTTGATCGCGAATCAAAGATGTGCAACAAACGAAGAAATAAAGTGTATTTCTATTTTTTTCTGGCGAAATGGCCCGAGAAAAAAACAGAAAAAAACAATTTTTACCCATTATTGTTCCATCACTACCGATTCAATTTCATCAAAATGAATACCACTATGGCTTTCATGATAAACACATTTTCCATTTTCAATTACCAAAACCTGTGGAGATTGATGAACTACTCCAAATTCCCTCGCAATCCTGTTAGACAGATTCCTGTATTGTATCAGATCCAGAAAATAAAAATTGATGCCATCAGGAGCATTCTTTTTGTCCAGCCTGTTTTTGGCCATACTGGAGATCGAACAACGGGTACTGTGTTTAAAAATTACCTGTGGAACAGTATTTGAATTAACTACAACTTCATCCAGTTGTTTTTCATCGGTTAATGGTATCCAGTTCATGTATTTTTCATTAAAATATTAGGTCAATGTATAATTCCTTCTGCCATCGGGCAGCCGCTTCTGCGCGTACTGCTGCAGGAAGATACCGTAAATGCCACAAGGCAAATAAAGAGCAAAGCAAGGAATAATTTTTTCATAGATATTTGTTTATTAGGTCTTATTTTGCAAAGTTAGAATTTAGATTTTAATGTATTTGGCAAAAGAAGATCTGTGGTTAAGAATTTATGATAAATTAACGGAAAATATTGTAAAATTATTATGTGGATCCATTTTATTTCTATCGGAGGCAGTGTGATGCACCAATTGGCAATTGCTTTAAAGCACAAAGGATATCATATTACCGGCAGTGATGATGAGATATTTGAACCAGCAGCATCAAATTTAAAAAAAGAAGGAATTTTTCCTGAAAAAATGGGTTGGTTTCCTGAAACTATTGCGTCAGAAATAGATACGATTATTTTAGGGATGCATGCAAAAGCTGATAATCCCGAGCTGCAAAAAGCGGTAGAACTCGGCCTGAAAACATTTTCTTTTCCTGAATATATTTTCCAGGAAAGTCTTCATAAAAAAAGA
>JAHEZB010000526.1 GCA_023251285.1 Chitinophagaceae bacterium
AATAAGAAAACTTCCCTGGTTGGGATTTTCATTTTTGGCCGTTCCCAATTCACGATTGATAATTAATTGAATCGCCATCGCCCGTCGCACACTTTCTTCTGTTGGCGTGGTGATCGCTTCATCATAAGCGTTTGTATGAAGACTGTTACAATTATCATAGATAGCATACAATGCCTGAAGCGTTGTTCTAATATCATTGAAGTCAATTTCCTGTGCGTGCAAACTTCTTCCGCTCGTTTGAATATGATATTTCAACATTTGCGAGCGTGAGTTAGCATGATATTTATACTTCATCGCTTTTGCCCAGATTCTTCTGGCTACTCTTCCAATCACCGAATATTCTGCATCCATTCCATTGCTGAAAAAGAAAGAAAGATTGTGTGCAAAATCATCAATGTTCATTCCGCGGCTGATGTAATATTCTACATAAGTAAAACCGTTTGCTAAGGTGAATGCAAGCTGTGTGATAGGATTGGCGCCGGCTTCAGCAATATGATAGCCACTGATAGATACAGAATAAAAATTGCGCACATTGTTTTCAATAAAATATTCCTGCACATCGCCCATCAATTTCAATGCAAATTCTGTTGAAAAAATACAGGTGTTTTGCGCCTGGTCTTCTTTTAAAATGTCAGCCTGAACCGTACCGCGAACAGAAGACAACGTCTTGGCTTTGATGTCTTCATAAATTTCTTTGTCCAATACATCTTCCCCGCTCAAACCTAACAACCGCAATCCAAGCCCGTCATTTCCTTTTGGTAAATGGCCGGTCATTTTTCCTTTTTCCGGGTACACTGGTTCATCGTTGATGCCGATATATTTTGGAAGATCTGCAAGGCTATATTTTGACTCAATAATTTCGTTGATGCGTTCCCGTAAGTTATTCTCAATAATATATTTTTCGCACTGCTGATCAATTGCGGCATTTAAAAAGAAAGCAAGAAGCATCGGGGCCGGACCATTGATGGTCATGCTTACAGAAGTTTTTGGATCACACAAATCAAAGCCACTGTACAGTTTTTTTGCATCATCCACTGTCGCAATGCTCACACCACTGTTGCCAACTTTTCCATAAATGTCAGGCCGTGTAGCAGGATCTTCGCCATAAAGCGTAACGCTGTCAAAGGCAGTGCTGAGCCGCTTTGCAGGTTGTCCAACACTTACATAATGAAATCTTCTGTTGGTTCTTTCAGGGCCACCTTCACCTGCAAACATTCTTGTCGGATCTTCTTCTGCACGTTTCAAAGGAAATACACCTGCAGTGTAAGGATATTTGCCGGGAAAGTTTTCCTGCAATTGCCACAGCAAGATATCGCCCCAATCCCTAAATTTTGGAACGGCAATCTTTGGAATTTTTGTATGCGAAAGTGACTCAACAAACAAAGGTTGTTTGATCACTTTTCCCCGCACATTGTATTCAAAGAACTCTTTTTGATAAAGCGATTTCGTTGCTTCCCATTCGTCTAATAATTTTTTTGATGAAGCAGATAATTCTTTTTCGATCTGGGATTTTCTTTCTTCCAATTGCTGAATAAGAATTATATTTTTTTCTTCGTTTGCTGGAAAATTATTTTTAAAATCTTGAATGGTTCCATTTAATTGATAAAGCTGTGTTGCAATAGCAGCTTGCTCTTCAGCAATTTTATTATAACGTTCAATCTCTTCGGCAATTTCTGCAAGATACCGAACACGTTTGGGTGGGATGATCGAATGACTGTAACTTTCACTTCTTACCGGCGCTTCATATTTTTTCCAATCGCTTCCTGTTTTCTTGTTTACTTCATCAATGATCTTATTGAACAATTCATTGCAGCCGGGATCATTAAAAGTAGATGCAACTGTTCCGATCACGGGAAGTTCGTCATCTTTGGCAGTCCATAAATTATGATTGCGCTTGTATTGTTTTTTTACATCGTGTAAAGCATCCAACGCACCCGCTTTATCAAATTTATTGATGCAGACGATGTCGGCGTAATCAAGCATGTTGATCTTCTCAAGCTGAGAAGCAGCGCCATATTCAGGAGTCATTACATACATGCTTACATCGCAGAAATCAAGAATCGAAGCATCACTTTGGCCGACACCGGCGCTTTCCAAAATAATAAAATCGTAACCGGCTACTTTGCAAACATCAATGGCTTCCTGAACATAATTGCTCAATGCTTTATCATTTTCCCTTGTCGCGAGCGAACGCATGTAAGCTCTTGGATTGTGGATCGAATTCATCCGGATGCGATCGCCCAATAAAGCACCACCGGTCTTTTTCCTGGAAGGATCTACAGAAATAACGGCAATCGTTTTGTCTGCAAATGTTTTTAAAAAACGACGGACTATTTCATCAGTGACTGATGATTTTCCAGCGCCACCGGTCCCGGTAATTCCCAGCACTGGCGCCGTCTTTTGTTGTTCATTATCTTTTTCTAAAACTTTTATTCCCACACCTTTTTCTGCATCCGTGATAGAAGTCGCTACCAGTTTTACATCTTTCCATTCACCCAGCACAAATTTCCCGTTGTGTCCATTACCGTTTAATTTTTCACGTGATTTCCCATCTTCATGATTTTCTGCCTTTTCAACTACTTGTTCAATCATTCCTTCCAGGCCTAATTTTCTTCCATCATCGGGAGAATAAATTTTAGTAATTCCATAAGCTTCCAGTTCTGCAATTTCAGAAGGCAAAATCGTTCCACCACCACCGCCAAAAATTTTGATATGCTCATATCCATTTTGATCCAACAGATCTTTCATGTATTTGAAAAACTCGATGTGGCCGCCCTGGTAGCTCGTTATGGCGATTGCATCGGCATCTTCTTCAATAGCACATTCTACAATTTCATGAACACTGCGATTGTGGCCAAGATGAATGATCTCTGCGCCTTTGCTTTGCATAATCCGGCGCATGATATTAATGGCAGCATCATGCCCATCAAACAATGAAGCAGCAGTGACGATTCTTACTTTATGATTTTTTTTGTCTAGCATAATTTGATTTTATTCAACAAATAGG
>JAHEZB010000527.1 GCA_023251285.1 Chitinophagaceae bacterium
GCGGCATAATAAATAATATCCTGGAAGTCAATTGACGGATATTTCACATTCGCCCATTCCGGTTCTTCCATTTTCAACCAATGGGCATACGCCTTCAGCCGCCAATTCAACATCCATTCCGGTTCATTTTTCTTTTGGGAAATCAGGCGAATCACATTTTCATTGAGGCCTTTAGGAACTACATCCGTTTCAATATCGGTAACGAAGCCATATTGATAATCTCTCGACACGGTTTCTTCCAAAACATCCAATTCTTCTTTCATTATTCCCTTATTTTAAGTTGAAATTGTTATATTTAATCGATATGCAAAGATAATGCGTTTCGCTGTTTATACAAAATAGTATAAATAGATTTACCGTTAGAAAAAACAAAAGAATTCTTTTGAAAATCAAGCGGATAAAGGATTTAAGCCTTGTTTGTGAAAAACGGAAAATTTTAAGACAGCAGAAGGATAAATAACCGGGATTTTAATTTTAGTTCTTTGTCGGTTCATCTTTGTTGGCATTAAATAAAAGCGATTTCACATTTCGTAGCAAACTGA
This sequence comes from Chitinophagaceae bacterium, assembly GCA_023251285.1. GTDB lineage: Bacteria > Bacteroidota > Bacteroidia > Chitinophagales > Chitinophagaceae > Ginsengibacter. Next base: position 543 of record JAHEZB010000527.1, read on the forward strand.
GCGAGGCTTACATCAAAATGCTGAAACCATTTTCAGTGATGAAACGGAAGTTCACCAATGTTGTGGACTTATCCAGCATGATGTATGACCGTAATTTCTTATTTTTAATCTCTTTACAAGACCTGAAAAATTAGAAAATCTGAAAAAATGGATGGCAGCAATGCATATTTTACCGAAACACAACGCTTCAGACAGCCCTGGCTTTGGCTGATAATTGTGGCGGTGGATATTATGATCATCTTCGGCATTGTGTCTGAAATGCAAAAAACTAAAAGTGATGCACGCGCTACCCTTATTTTCGCAGCAGCGATCGCCACTGTTACCATTCTGTTGTTTTTAATTCTCAGGCTGGATACAAAAATAACTGCAGAAGGAATTAATTACCGCTTTTTCCCTTTTCAGTTTAAATTTATGTCATTAAATGGGAAGAAATCTCCAGTGCTCGTGTACGCACCTACAAGCCGTTGGCTGAATATGGTGGATGGGGCGTTAGGTATGGCCTTCGTGAAAACGGAATGGCCTATAATGTGTCCGGAAGTCAGGGATTGCAACTGGAACTTACGAACGGAAAAAAAATACTGCTTGGCACTCAAAGACCGGAAGAAATAGCACAGGTACTGATCCAATTGAATAAAAATTGAAGCGAAAGTGTCGATTTGTAGAATCACTATCGTTAAAAAATGATATAAAATTTCAAACAAATGAAGCGGACAGCATTCAACTTTACAAAAATCGTCATTCCTTTATTTTTTCTACCATTTTTCATCAGTGCACAATCAGCAAACACGCTGCCGTCGTGGGCTTTCGGAGGTTTTGTTCGTCCACAAAATATCAATCCAATTATTTCCCCGGACAATACAGCTGTTTTTATGGATCCTATGAGTGGCAAAGAAAATCATTGGGAATCAGATAACACCTTTAATCCGGCAGCAACTATCAAAGATGGAAAAGTGATCGTGCTTTACCGGGCAGAGGATAACTCCGGCAATGGAATCGGCTTTCATACTTCCAGGATCGGTTTTGCTGAAAGCAATGACGGCTTGTATTTTGGAAGAAAAAGCGTTCCCGTTTTATTTCCCGCAAATGATTCTCAAAAAAAATACGAATGGCCGGGAGGTTGCGAAGATCCAAGAGTAGCAATGACAGAAAGCGGCATGTATGTAATGTTCTATACACAATGGAACCGCAAATTACCGCGGCTTGGTGTGGCCACTTCAACTGATCTGATCCATTGGAAAAAACATGGGCCGATTTTTCAAAAAGCATACAACGGACGTTTTTTTAATATGGCAACAAAGTCTGCGTCTATCCTTACAAAAATGATGGGCGACAAACAAGTGATTACAAAGATCAATGGAAAATATTGGTTGTATTGGGGCGAGCATCATGTATATGCAGCTACGTCATCCGACCTGGTAAACTGGCAACCGGTTTTGAATAAAGATGGGAAATTGAAAGAATTAATTTCTCCCAGGAAAGGGTTTTTTGACAGTGATCTTACAGAATGCGGACCGCCGGCTTTGATGACTAAAGATGGTATTCTTCTTTTTTATAACGGTAAAAATAAATCCGGCGATGAAGGCGACAAACGCTACAATGCTGACTCCTATTGTGCTGGACAGGTTTTGTTTGATTCAAAAGATCCTTCAAAACCCATTGCCCGTTTGGATGTTCCATTTCTGAGACCAATGGAATCTTTTGAAAAAAGTGGGCAATATGTAAATGGAACCGTTTTTATCGAAGGAATGGTTTTCTTCAAAAAGAAATGGTATTTATATTACGGTTGCGCCGACTCAAAAGTAGGAGTAGCGGTTTATGATCCGGCGAATCGTGTTCCGGGAGATCCGGTAATCGTAAAAGAATAAATGCTTTTGCAAAGTTTCTGGTTTGACCAACTTTCAATAATTTGATTATTTAAAAAAATCTGAAGAGGGCGATTCATTAAGCATATTTTGAGAAAATAGGCAGCATTCAAAAAGAAAAACTATTTTTATCTTTTGAAAAACGTAAATCTTAATACAACAAACCCAAAAACTTCTTCGTCTTGAATACTAAACAATCAGATTTCCTGGAAACTCCGGTAGAATATGCAATCGGAATCGATATTGGTGGCACCAACACTAAATTCGGAATTGTAAATCACCGCGGGGATATTTCCAACCGCGGAGATATTTCAACTACCAATCATAAAGAGCTAAATTTATTTATTGATGAATTGTTCGAAGAACTTCAACCAGCAATAGATGCTGTCGGCGGCATGGATTTCATCAAAGGAATCGGCGTAGGCGCCCCGAATGGAAACTATTACAGCGGTACGATCGAATATGCTCCAAACCTTCACTGGAAAGGCATTTTACCGATTGCAAAACTGATTACAGACCGTTTTAAAAAACACTGCACGCTTACCAATGACGCGAATGCAGCTGCTATTGGCGAATTAATGTATGGCGCAGGACGCGGAATGA
>JAHEZB010000025.1 GCA_023251285.1 Chitinophagaceae bacterium
TCAGGCTTTTTAGAGTGCTGTATTGAGTTTTATCAGTAAGCTGCAATATGTCGCTAAACACAGATAAAAGGATGAAAGGCGCGATAGCCAACAATACCTGCCTTGCGTGCCTGAATACTTTTTCATTATACAAAATATAAATAAGGTATAGCATAAGCGCGTGCGAAAACCATTTAGTAACTGGCCTCGCCGCATGAAATAACGCATACGAAACCAGCAGAATGATCGCTGCATAAATAATGTAGGTAAGAACAATATTCCAGTTTGGTAAATTGGTCTTCGTATTCATTGATTTCTGCAGGTAGCGTACGATAACAATTGCAATGATCAATTCAAAAATCATATCTGGTCAGTTTAGAGTTCTTTTTCAAAAATAGTTGAAATATATTTCGAAAATCAAAATGCTTTTTTGAAAAATTAAAATTCCATATCTGCAGATTAAGAAAAGCATTTATTTCTTCTTTTGCCGACTGATTTGACTATACAGTCCTATAAATGAATATCCATTTTACAACATACTTCTCTTTCATTCAATTTTGCTTTTTATATAAATCAAGTGAAGTAGTTGATCAGAAAAGCCATTCAAATTACCGGTAACTGAATGACAAACCCGGATTCTTCACGTTCACTTGAATTCACTTTTATTTTCCCTCCGCGTTTTTATAATATCATAGTTCAGGCTCAAACGCAGAGCAGTTCCTTGTTCCGTAGGTTTTTTAGTTAAAAATAGTTGAAAGACTTTGTCCAAATTTTTTGGTGGAATTCCATTTCCATTATCACTAACGGTTATGATTACACTATTATCTAATTTCTTCGTGGTTACAAAAACTTTCGGTTCACAAGGACTATTCTTCGAAATACGATTCTTGCTTTTTTGTTCGTTTACTGTAAAAAAAGCATTGTTGAAAAGATTTAGTCACACTCTTTCAATATCCTGCGAAATCATATTTATTTTTCCAATTCCTGCCTTGCCGTCAGACAGGGGTTTATCAAAATGAGTTTCAATCGTTGCCTTAAAAGTTTTATCTTTAGCTCCTTGACCATGATAACTCAATCGCAAATATTCATCTGCCTATGCATTCATATATGCGGGTTCTTTTATGCCGGTGCCAATCGTGAATGTTGCAACATGCCTTTTACTTTTCCCTTTCTATAAAATTGAAATCCTATTTATTTGTTTACTGTTTTTTTCAAACAAGAGATAATTCAACTTTCAAGTAATGATTTCATATCCTCCATCCATTTTTTTAATATAGGAACGAGTAAATGGGTCAATACTGAAATAAGAAATGTACCGGTAGCTGTTTTATTTAAATTGAACTGAAATAGCATCAACGATTGCATAAACTGAAGTCTGTGAAAATTCAGGATTGATTTGTGTTTGTTAGATGCCCGAAGCTTTAGCTGGAAGATGATAAGTAATGTCTTCCTGGCTTTCGCCAAACTCTTTCTTCCACTTTATTATTGAAAAATCAAATCAATTCTTCATTTATATTCTCTAATACCCTGCTATTCTTTACTTTCTTCATCACAAAATAAATCACACATACAACGCCGATGAAAATGAGCACGGAAAGAATTTCCCCTTTCCCAAGACTGGTTAGCATCCAGCCAATCGCTGCAATACCAATTAATGGAACGGTTAGTCCGCCAGGAATCTTAAAAGTTTTCTCTGATGTTTTATGCTTTTTTGTTCTCATTTTAATCGTTGATAAAATAACGGTCAGGTAAATGATTAAAATGGAAGCGCTGGCAAGAATGGCCATTTGTTTAAATCCGCCTGAAACAGAAAATATAAAAATTAATGCTGCCCACACGATAATGGCTAAATGTGGTGTCGCAAATTTTGGATGCACTTTGCTCAGGAATTTTGGGAAAAGTCCATCATTGGCACCGGCAAAAAGTAAGCGAGGCGATGCCAGTACATCTCCAAAAATTGAAGTAAAACAAGAAAATGCAGCTGTCAGTAACAGTATAATCGCCCCAACAGGACCTACCATATTTTCTGCAATAGCCGCCAGGGGCGCATCTCTTACAGCCTCCATATTTGCACCCAATACTCCTTGTGTAACAGCTTGCAGAAGCAGGTAAAAAACAAGAATTAACAATCCAGCCAACATAATTCCGCGAGGTATGGTACGTTTCGGATTTTTAATTTCTCCGCTGGAAGTAAGTGCAGAATCGAAACCAAGAAATGCAAAAAATAAAACAAGTGCAGTGCTGCCGAATGTGTTTAGTGTGGGTAAACTCCCCCAATGTAGGTTAGCTGATTTTACATGAAAGAAACCGAAGATGATAATTGCTACCAGCGGTAATAATTTTATTACAGTTACAAACTTTATAAAAGTGATGCTCTGTTTAGTACCGCGCACATTCACTAAAACCATAAAGGCTAGTAAAATAAAAAATAAAAAAGCACGAAACCATGGATTTAAGAATATTGGATAAATAACAGCGAGCGAATCTGCAATTATATTCATTACGGCTGCGTCACTGGCAAGACCAAAAGCAAATAAGTAGAGCCAACTGGTGATGAATCCGGGGAATTCGCCAAATGCCGCTACCACATAAGCATATGTGCCGCCGCTGGTGGTAACTTTGCTGCCTATTTCTGCATAACACAACATCACACAGGCCAGCAACATTGCACAAAACACGTAACAGAACAATCCATAAGTTCCTAATTCTATTCCTACAATTGCAGGCAATACAAAAATACCGGCACCAATTGTGAAATTCAAAATAGTAAGAGAAAGGCCGGAAACTCCGATAACTCTTTCTAATCCTTCATCCGTTTTTTTTAAGGGCATGTTGAGTTTTTTTGCTTTCTATTGTTAATACAATCGATTTAAGCCTTCAATTTTCCGATACGGTTTTTTAAAAAAATCACTCACCACTTCGTTAAAAAGATGTTTATAAACTACCGGTGTAGAGTGGCCGCTGTTGGGTAAAATCCACAAATATGATTTTGGAATTGATTCGGCGATAAGCATCGTATGTTGTGGGCGAATTACATCGTGGTCACCACCAATCACTAACACCGGGCATTGTATTGTTTGTAATTCTGCAGTAGTAATGTGTGGTTCATAAGTCAGCAAATGAAACAATTTACGCTCAGTCTTCACTTCAGGGGACAATGGCAATTTATTAATAGAATCGCCAATTGACTTTGCCCACGTATAAATTTCGGGCTCCACGGCTGAGGTGTCTGGGACAAGATTAGCGCCGGTTACCGCCAGTCTTTTCACTTTATCAGGATGGCGAATAGCCAGCAATAATCCATTAATGCCACCATCACTCCAGCCTATCACATAGCAGGAATCTACATGCAAATGATCGAGTAACCCGTTTAGATCATCTGCCATCATCTCATAACTTAGGGAGTCGCCGTTATCAATTGATTTTGCCTGAGCCCTGCTGTCTGCAACAATTACTTTATAATTTTCATCAAAGAAGGGAATCTGGTTTGTGAAATCATGAATGGAACCACCATTGCCATGAATGATAAGCAATGGCGCACCGGTACCATAGGTTTCATAATACATTTTAAAGCCACGGTTATTAAAGTATTTTCCCACGTTGCTATTGTTTCCGTAAATTATTTTTTGGCTGGATGTTGCAGGTGATTGCGCATTAATATTGACAGAAAGAATGAGTGTGAAAATTGCCAGGAAGAGTTTTTTGAAGATTTTCATTTTTGTATTTTGCATTTTATTTAATATTTATACCGATCATTAAAAAGATAGCACCTAAAACAAGTAACACTATAATCATTGGTGTTATAAATTTCATCCACGCTTTGTAACTGATTTTTACCATCAGCAATGCAGGGAAAACAGAGCCCGTGGGAGAGATCAGGAACATGGTACCGATACCAAATAAATAAGCATTCACAATTTCACGGCCCGGAATATTTACAATAATAGCCAGCGCACCTATGATGGGCATAGTAAGTACAGCCATACCTGAAGATGAACTTACCGCAATGGCAAAAAAGAAATAGAATATCATAACCATGATAATAAAAACAATTGCCGGAAAATGTTGCACCACATTAGATGCATAAAAAAGAATAGAATCAGCAACGAGACCATCATTTAACACAATAGTTACCCCTCGGGCCAGCCCAATGATCAAGGCCACGGATAATAAACCTTCCGCGCCTTTTAAAAACTCAGCTACAAATTCTTTTTCACTCATACGGTCTAATATTCCTACCAGGATGGTAGAACCAAAAAACAGTGAAGCCATTTCTGTGGTCCACCAGTTAAAGAAAACAATACCCACTATCATGCAGGTAAAAGTGAGTACGAATATGAGAAGCAGTAATCTTGTTTTAATATTCAATTTCACTCTTTCACCTTGTGTATGCACTTCAATTTCGAAAGGTGATTCAGTAATACCATCTATTTTGTAAACAAGAGAAGCGGTACGGTCTTTTTTTACTTTGGCAGCGTACCTGAGTATATACCAGGCCAGCAAAGAAGTTGAGATAACAAAAAATAAGAGCCTTCCAGAAAGTCCATCAATCCAGTTGATGCCTGCGGCATTGGAAGCGATAATAGTAGAGAAAGGGTTGGTAAAACTAGCAATATAACCTACGCTGGTACCACCAAATACAATGGCCAGCGGTACCATTGCATCATAATCTTCCGCCATAAAAAGTGGCACCAATACAGGATAGAAAACAATTGATTCTACGTCCATTCCATAAGAGCCACCGAAAAAAGAAAACACAAAAACAAGTATAACGATTAGCTTTCTTTCTTTTCCTTTCATCTGCTGCGCCAGATATTTTACGCCTTTGAACATAGCGCCTGTCTTATTAAAAACAGCCATGAAGCCACCAATAAATAAAACGAACAGCGCCACATCAATGCTATCTATAATTCCTTTTACCGGCGCCTCCAGCATTGCAATAAAACCTTGTGGATTTGATTTTTGCTTTTTGTAGGTGCCGGGAACGGATACAGGTTTCCGGATATCTCCATTACTGAATTTTTGTAAAGAGATCCTGATGCCAAGACTGTCAAGTGTATGTTGGGTAAAGGGTAATGACACTGTACTTCCCATAGATGTTAGTACAAAAGCCTGGTTATTCTCCACTGATAATTTGCTGTATTGCCCGGAAGGCAATATCCACGTACTGATTGCTGCCAATACGATCACGATCATTATTAATGTAAGTGCGTTAGGCACGCTTTTAGGTTTTGTAAACTTCATTTGTAAGTCTTGCTAAAAAGTTTTAGTTCTGAAAATTTAATTTTGCTTTATTGTTTACAAAGAGGATTCTGATAGTAAAATATTTTCAATGACAGTCTCATCATCATATTCTCCTTGCAATGAATATTTTCCGAACAGAATTAATCCTATCGCAGCAACAGGTGTAATGACGAGCATCATAATAATTCCAAAGACAATATCTTCCTGGTTTCCCGACATTATTTTTGGGATGCCCATTTTAAATATTCCGAACCAGGCGGCAACAATTCCTAATCCTATCCACACAATGCCCAGCCACCTTTTTAGTTGATTTATTTTTGAGAATGTGATTATTTCTAATGATGATTCTGTTTTATTTTCCTTGAGGTATATCGATCCAATGATGATACTGATACTCAGCAATACAATTGGGTAGATTAAGCCTGCCAGGTAATAATCAGGTTTGTTAGCTTCGCTCGCTTTTTCTGCCAGATAGGTGGCAAAATAAGGAGCCATACCACCGAATATTCCATAACCAAAATGATAAGGTAAAGAAAGGGAAGTGTATCGGATTTTTAACGGAAACATCTCTACCATAAAAGCTGCCAGCGGGCCATAAGAAACTGTGAAAATAAATTCCAGTAAAAAAACAAATAAGATTAATTTCCATTTACCTGCACGGCTAAGGGTTATGTTTTTTTGCAAATCAGTTTTTCGTGTACCGGTTTCCGTTATGTCTTTTTTTATTTCTTTTAAAATGGTGCCATCAGTATACAAATGTTGTTCGTTGGTTGTAATAATTGTGCCGCCTGCCTGTAAGAGTTGAGTTTTGGTTTCAATCTTTATTTCTGATTTATTCTCTATTTTATGTTCGAGATTAGTAACCTGGTACATTGCCGAAAATATCGGCCTAAATCCTAATGCAGCCAGTAACATACCAGCTAATAAAATATATTTACGGCCTATCTTGTCGCTTAGCCAGCCAAAAAGAAAGAAGAACGGAATCCCTGATAATATTCCGATGATCATTATCGTATTTGCTTGGATATAATCAACGCTTAGCGTTTTAATAATAAAACTTTGCGCATAGAAACCTACCCAACCAATGGCTCCCCCGCCAACTGTAAGCGCAAAAAATGCCAGTAACACAATTTTTAAATTTTCTTTGTTTCCAAATGCTTCCTTTAAAGGATTGGTAGATGTTTTGCCTTCTGCCTTAGCTTTGGCAAACAAAGGTGACTCTGGCATTTTTCTTCTCATATACACTGATACTACCACCAGAAAAACAGACACTAAAAAAGGTAATCGCCAACCCCAACTTTTCCAGGAAGATTTGTCCATTAAGGATTTAATAATTAAAATAACTGAAATGGAAAGTACAAATGCAATTCCTGTTGATGCCTGTATCCACGATGTCCAAAACCCCCGTTGTTTTACCGGTGATTGTTCGGCAACATAAGTGGCGGCGCCACCGTATTCTCCGCCAATAGCCAATCCTTGCAGCAGCCGTAATATTAAAACAATCAGTGGAGCAACAAATCCGATGGATTCGTAACCAGGTACTAATCCAATAGCAATGGTAGAGCCGCCCATCAATACCAGCGTAATCATGAAGGTATATTTACGGCCAATCATATCACCCATCTTGCCAAACACCAATGCACCCAATGGCCGCACCACAAGGCCTGCTGAGAAAGTAGCCAATGTAGCCAGGAAAGCGGCAACCGGATTTTCTTTTGGAAAAAATTGGGTAGATATAATCGTTGCAAGGGTTCCGAAAATAAAAAAATCGTACCACTCAATAAGCGTACCCACAGAAGATGCGGTAATGATTGGTATCAATCTTTTACTGGAAGTATTAACCAGGCTCATTTGATGGGTTTAAAGTTGTTTACTTTATTACAGAAATCATTTCTACATCAATTCCTTTCTATAAATTCAAGGTCAGATCCTGATCGATTACGATACCTCTCACCTCAACAGCCTTCATCAGGAAATCATTGTGGGTTCTACCACAATTGCATCCCGATGTATCTTTTGATACGATGTCCATTCAGTTGAACTGTGGCAATAACGGAGATAGGTAATAGTTGGTTATTGAATTAAATTGAACACCTTACTAAAATTCCGTCCAACCCAATTTCTTCAAAGCTTTTGCTCGTAGCTGAATAATATTCACATCCATCGTTACTGGTTTTAATGGGACATCTTCTTTATTTCGTGGAACGTTTGCAATACGATCAACTACATCCATACCTTTAATTACTTTTCCGTAAACAGTGTATTTGTTATTAAGCCGCGGTATTCCATTTTTATTTTGAACAATATAAAACTGGCATCGTGCCGAAAGCATGCGCGGATTATCATCGCGGCCTGCCGCAAAACTGCCATATTCGTTTTTCAGTTTGCTGTTAAACTCCGGCTGTAAAAGCATCGTGCTGTCTGTAAATCCTTCAGGTGTATCGGGACAGCCGCCCTGTATCACAAAATTGGGTATTACCCTGTTGAAAGTAAGGGAATCCCAATAACCTGCTTTTGCCAGTTTTATGAAACTTGCTTTATGATGGGGCGTTTCGTTGTAAAGCCAGATGAGTATTTCCCCATATGGCGTTTTAATTTGTCCTACATCAAATTTTTTTTGTCCCAAAGCATTGGTTGCAAAAAATAACAGCAGAATGATAAAAATATTTTTCATGATAGTTCTCATTTTATTTGTTCGGGTTTATAAATGAACTTACTAGAGGAACCAAAACTTTGATACTATATTTATTCAACAATTAATGGAATCAACTTTTTATACCTCATGCGTTTTAGAATCAGGTAAAAAATAACTACAAATAAAATTCCAACGGCAGCTTCGGCGGAAAGCATAATCCTGCTATTAAATTTGTCGTGCATCCAGCCGTCAAAAGTGGTCATGTAGACAACGGGTAAATTACCTAAAGAAGCCAGCAGTGAATATTTGGTAGCTACATGTTTTTTGCCAATCACAAAAAAGATAATGGCAGTAAATGCAGCATAGATCATTCCCATACTAAAACCGTATACCAATACACCTGTTATATAGATTACAGGTTCTTCGGGCATGATAGCCATGAGAATAGTGACCAGGGCACATATTACTCCACAGCCAAGATAAGCAACCCAAACGCCCCATTTGTCGGCTATCAACCCCCCGACAACGCAGCCAATAGCACTTACAACGCCAGTGAGTAATCCCGTAACAAGAACGACAATATCTACTCCCGTTTTCCAGTCTATAGCAACTGCCGACCATAAATTAGCCATGGCCCCGCAACCAATTGGCATAATAATGAGTATCATCACAAATAAGGCTACAGGTATTTTTATCATAGCATAAATATCTTTGCCCAATATTTTAATCTCATTGAGCATCGTAGTTTCTTTGACGTGCTGTATGTCTTTGAACAAAAGAATTGTCAACGCGAATAGGATGGATACAATACATAAAACTGTGCCTGATGTAATAACACTGAAATGAGTGGCAAGCCATAAACCGGCGCCTCCACCAAATCCAACACCGACAAGCGCTCCCGCCTGGTACCAGCCAGATGCTTCTCCTTTTTTATTTTCTTTGATACTTTTAGCTATAAAACCATTAACGGGCAATACCGTAAACGTGGCCGCGACCTGGGATACAAAGACAATCAGTGAAATGAATGCCGCTCCTTTTATGGTTAAAGGAATAAAGCAAATTAGTAATAGTGATGCGATAGTTGCGAACACAGCGATCCAGAACCATTTATGCAAACTCAGTGACATGTCCACGACCGGCCCCCAAATAAAACGCCAGAGATTTGCTGAAAGGCCAAAGGCAACGATACCGGCTGTCAATGAAACAGGGAAGCCGTTTTTCGTCAATAGAAAAGGCAATGCAACTGTTACGAATCCCTGGCTAATTCCCGTGGGCATCATCAGGAAAAAAATATAAAATGGCTTAGTAAACTTTTGCGGTTCCATGTTTTAGTTTTGTGATCAAGCGTGTCAATTGATTAGTACAACTTGATAAAAAAAGTACACCGCCAAGAAAAATGCTAAAAATTTTGACTTGATGATTTCCTTTCATTGTTTTTTTATTTTCCCAAATAAGGGTTGCCAACCTATTCACTTTGATTTATGCGCTTCCATATCTATCTCGATCAATTGCCCTGGAACTGCAAGTTCTTTTACTCCCAACCAGGTTCCTGTAGGGAATTGTTTGGTATAGATCGTACTTCTAAAACTCAAAGCTTTTTCCATAGCCGCCATATCCGTTGTATAAATATTTTCTGCATACACATCGTCGAAAGTATAGCCATAATGTTCCAGGATCTTTCCTAAGTCACTGTAACAATTTTTCATCTGCTGCTCCATATTTCCCGGGGCTACCAATTTTCCTGAATTGTCCATACTCACCGCACCGGAAATTTTAAGTTCATTGCTAATTTTAACTGCATGGGTATATCCATACTCATGTTCAAGTGCAGGTCGGAGGTTAAAATATTCCGGCGGATCAATAACAGTCTTTGTGGATGTTGGTACCTGTGTAACTGGCAGCGGGATTGAATTCTTGCAGGCAGAAAAAAAAGTTGCGGCTAAGAGAAAGGCTGTGGCAACTGATAATATTTTCGTCATGCTCTTATTTTTTAAATTCTGATTGTGTCGGCCTGGTTTGCAGGAAGGCATAGATCGATTCTATTTCATGATCATTCAAACGACACAAATATTTTTTCGCAACATGGCTCATGAGGCCAATGTCTTTTCGATCGCCAAGCGCCACGCCGGTTCGTATCAATTTGAAGAAATCACTTTTCCCATAAGAAGCAGCAATAACCAGGTCTGGCGAAAATCCTGTCTCGCCTTTAAAATCAGGACCGTGACATGCAGTGCAGGTTGACACTGCGAGATACCGGCCAAAAGAAACCCCGGTAGTATCACAATGAACATATTTCCCTTCTGTGTTCGGCGCAATCAAATCCGCTATCCTGTTCACCTCGCCCTTCACTATCAGCAGTCGTCCTAAAAAGGTAAATGACGAGGATGAAGGCACATTTGGCGTTGTTGGCTGCTTTTGTAAAGTACGCAGGTAGGCAATTATTTTACCAATTGATTCTGCTTTTAATTCATGATACATAAATGCCGGCATGATCAATACAGAGTGGCCATTCTTTTTAACGCCATAGCGCAATAGCCTTACGATTTCCGCATTAGTATAAATTGGGATCTTCTGGGTCAAATTAGGTGCAACAAGCGTCGCGACATTTTTCGGAATGTTATCAAAAACGCCTCCGGTCAAATGCTCATTATGACAGTCGCCGCAATGAGCAATATGCACAAGCCTTTCACCTTCGGCGATAGAGGCAGTATCGCGGGGCACCGTTATTTCAGAAAGCGGAATTGAATAGCTTTTGTTCAAAAAAATTGTTGACCAGCCGTAAATAACACCAAATATTAAAACAATTAATCCAACCAGTGTGAGTGCGCTGGTTTTGATGATCTTTCTTTTGGTCATCTTGCAGAAATTTTAAAAAGTTTAGAGTTTATTTTTTCTTTTTTACAGGTCACATTTCAACATTCACCACATCAATCTTTAATCCAAGGGTTATGACAGCCTTCTTCCGTTTTTGGCATTGACATTCCTTTTGATTAATTAAGAATCGCATGTTTTTGTTGGTTTACTGGCAGTGCTATCCATTGACCATTTTATGTTTTCACCATGCAATTCACACATAGTGATTCAATGTTTCTTTTACCGAAATAAAAGCAATACCCA